>JAHZFC010000037.1:2371-14873 GCA_019421525.1 Clostridiales bacterium | reverse complement strand
CTTCTCGAGGTCCAGCACCGGCAGGGCGGGGTTGGCGATGGTCTCGCCGAACAGGGCCTTGGTGTTGGGCCGGAAGGCGGCGTCCAGCTGCTCGGGGGAGCAGTCCGGGTCCACAAAGGTGAACTCGATGCCCATGCGCTTCATGGTGACGGCGAAGAGGTTATAGGTACCGCCATAGATCTCCGCGGAGGCCACCACATGGTCGCCGGCGGAGGCGATGTTGAAGATGGAGAAGAAGGAGGCCGCCTGCCCGGAGGAGAGCAGCATGGCCGCCGTGCCCCCCTCCAGGGCGCACAGCCGGGCGGCCACCGCGTCGCTGGTGGGGTTTTGCAGCCGGGTGTAAAAATAGCCGGAGGCCTCCAGGTCGAAGAGCTTGCCCATGTCCTCGCTGGTCTCGTAGCGGAAGGTGGTGGACTGGATGATGGGGATGTTGCGGGGCTCCCCGTTGCCGGGGCGGTAGCCGGCGTGGAGGCATTTGGTGTCAAAATTCATGGGGTATCGCGTCCTTTCCGGAAAATAAAGTAACTGGAATTTTACCACACTAAAGCATACGGTGTCAATGCCGGGGCGTCAGTCGTTGCCCACCAGGCCGAAGTCGGGCTCCAGCGGGGCGGACAGGTCCACACTGCCGTAGGCGGACAGGGTCTCCCCCTCCACCTGGAAGAGCACCGAGTCCACCGAGTCCAGGTTGCCCATGGTGTTGACGATGGAGTAGATCAGCAGGGTCTGCTGGTCGGCCTGGTCGGGCATATCGTCCAGCAGGGCCTGGGAGAAGTTGAGCACGCACACCCCGTCCTCCAGCGAGGCGGAGTACAGCTGGACGCTGTCCGGGATCGCCCGGGTCAGGTCGCTGTCCTCCGGGCCGCCCAGAAGGGCGCGGGCCACCACGTCCACCAATACGTCCTCCTCGGTGAGCTGGAAGGTGCGGCTCTCAAAGCCCAGTCCCCGGCCGCCGGAGCGGGGGAAGTACAGCACCGCCGACACCTCCACCGGGGTCTCCTCCACCCCGGACAGGACGACCTGGGAGGGGTCCAGCTCCTGGCGGTAGCGGTAGCTGATGGTGCGGCCACTGACGGTGATGACCACCCGTTCCACCCCCTCCGCCTGGCTGAGGGTGAGGGTGAGGCAGTAGTCGGCCACCGTCAGGGCGATGCCCGTCAGGCTGCCGTAGCTCTCCGACAGGTCCACCCACAAAAGGCCGTCCTCGTCCAGCTGCCAGCCCAGCAGCCGGGTGCCGGAGGGGAAGGGGGAGCGCAGGCCGCTGTCCGCCGGGGGGCCGGAGAGCAGGGCGTCCAGCAGGGCGTCCACCGTCAGCTCACCTGTGTAGGGAACGGGGGAGATGGCCTCATACCGGGGGCCCTCCCAGTCGGACAGGTCGTTGGCGAACCACAGCACATGCTCCGTCCCTGTCTGTTGGGCGGGGGAGCAGGCGGTCAGGGCCAGGACCATCGCCAGCAGGGCGGGCACGGCCCGGAGCAGGCGCCTGTATGTCATGTCCGGTCCCTCCCCTCGGCATAGGCGGGAAAGTCCACGGTGAATCGGGTGCCGGAGACGTCCTGCCGGCGCTGGACGGAGATGGTGCCCCCGTGGACCTTGACGGTGTCACTGACGATGGACAGGCCAAGCCCGGCGCCGCCGGCGGCCCGGGAGCGGGCCTTGTCCACCCGGTAAAAGCGGTCGAAGATGCGGGGCATGTCCTCTTCGGCGATGCCCACCCCGGTGTCCGCCACCTCCAGCACCACCCTGTCATCCCGGTGGAAGGCGGACACCTCCACCCGGCCCCCGGGGAGGTTGTACTTGATGGCGTTCTCCACCAGGTTGAAGACGATCTGGTACAGGTCGTCCTCTGTGGCCAGAAGGGCGCAGGCGGGCTCCAGCGAGCACACCAGCTCCACATTCACCGCCCCGGCCAGGGGGCGGAGCATATGGACCACCTTGTCCACCACGGCGCCCAGCTCCACCGGCTCCCGGACCAGCTCGGGCTGGCTGTCCAGCCGGGTGAGGGTGAGCAGCTTTTCACTGATGCGGGTCAGGCGGTCGGCCTCCTCCCCGATGTCGGCCACGAACTCCTTCACCGTGTCCATGTCCACATTGTCCGTCTGGAGGATGGAGTCGGTGAGCAGCCGGATGGAGGCCAGGGGGGTCTTGAGCTCGTGGGAGGCGTCGGACACGAAGCGGCGGCGGGCCTCCTCAGTGGTCTGGAGCCGCCCGGTGAGCTGGTTGAACTCGTCGGCCAGCTGGGCCAGCTCGTCCTTGCTCTTCAGGGTGACCCGGTGGCTGTACTCGCCCTGGCGCACGGTGTGTATGGCCTTCAAAAGCTGGCTGATGCTGCGGGTCAGGGCCTTGGACAGCACCATGGCCAGCAGCAGGGACAGGCAGGCGATCATGATGGAGATGTACCGGAGGTTGGACTGGATGGATCGCAGCAGCTCCGCCTGCCCGGTGTCGTATTCGTAGAGGTACACCGCCCCCAGGGTGATCCCCCGGTACACCACGGGCACCGCGGCCCGGGAACGGAAGGCCCCGTCCCGGTATTCCGAGCGGAACACGTCCTCTCCCTGGAGGGCGGCCACCACCTCCCCCAGCAGGGCGTAGCTGTAGAGCCGGTCGTCGATCTCCGAGGTGTCGTATAAGATCAGGCCCGCCCCGTCGGTGACCAGGATGCGGGTGGCGGACAGCTCCTCCAGCAGGGACATGGCCTGCTCCACCCCCTCGGCGGTGAGGGACTCGGACACGCCCAGGGCGGTGGCGATGGCCAGGGCCTGGCTCTTCAGGGAGCTCTCCTTGGAGCGGAACACCATGTTCTGGGCCATGAGAAGGGGGTAGGTGTTCAGCAGCAGCAGCACCAGGGCGATGAGGAGCAGGTAGGTCACGGCATATTTGAACTGGATGCGGTGGAACAGCGGCACCCGCCCGCTGTCCGCCGGCTCGGCGGCCTGTTCTGCCTTGGCTCTGGCCATGTCGGACCCCTCCTTTCCGGGCGCGGCGCGCCGTCATTGGATCTGGCTGCTGAAATAATAGCCCACGCCCCACTTGGTGAGGATATACTCCGGGTTGGCCGGGTCGGGCTCCAGCTTCTCCCGCAGGCGGCGAACATGGACGTCCACGGTGCGGAACTCCCCGATGTACTCATATCCCCACACCAGGTTCAGCAGATTCTCCCGGCTGTACACCCGGCCGGGGTTGCGCATGAACAGCTCGATGAGGTCGAACTCCTTGGCCGTCAGGTCCACCCGATGGCCGTTTGTCCAGGCGGCCCGCTCGTCCACATCGATGGCGATGGCCCCCCGCTCCAGCCGGTTGGCGCTTTTCTCCTTCTGGGCGGTCTGCCCGGCCCGGCGCAGCAGGGCCCGGACCCGGGCCTTGAGCTCCAGGATGTTGAAGGGCTTGGTGATGTAGTCGTCCGCCCCGCACTCGAAGCCGATGATCTTGTCCGCGTCCTCTCCCCGGGCGGTGAGCATGATCACCGGGACGTTGGAGAACTCCCGGATCTTCATGCAGGCCTGGAGCCCGTCGATCTTGGGCATCATCAGGTCCAGGATGATCAGGTCGAACTGCCCGGTCCGGGCCTGTTCCACCGCCTCCTGGCCGTCGTAGCCCACCTCCACCTGATAACCCTCGTTCTCCAGGTTGAATTTGATGCCCTTGACCAGCACCTTTTCATCATCCACTACCAGTATCTTCGGCATTTGCTTGTCCTCCTGCGATCGCTTGGTCGATGAGGCCCGCCAGGATCCCCTCGCCGATGCCCGGCACCTGGATCAGGTCCTCCACATAGGTAAACGGTCCGTTCTCCTCCCGCCAGTCCAGGATGGCCTGGGCCCGCTTCTCCCCGATGCCGGGCAGCTCCATGAGCTCCTCCAGCCCGGCGGTGTTGATGTCCACCGGCCCAGCGGAGGGGGACGGGGATGGGTCAGGCTCAGCCTCTTCCTCCGGGGCGGCGGGGCTTGCCTCGGGCGAGGGGGCGACAGATGGAGAGGCGGCGGCCTGGGCGGTGAGCTGCCGGGCGCCGCCGGAGCCCAGCTGCCAGCCCACCATCAGGGCCAGCAGCAGCGCCGTCACCCCGATCACCGCCTGCTCCGCCTTGGACAGCTTCCGCTTCATATCATCCGCCCCCTGTGCCCCGGCCGGATCGGGAGGGCCTGCGTA
The DNA here is from genome assembly GCA_019421525.1 of Clostridiales bacterium. GTDB lineage: Bacteria > Bacillota > Clostridia > Oscillospirales > Oscillospiraceae > Enterenecus. The sequence continues at coordinate 10,724 of JAHZFC010000037.1, read as the reverse complement.
TCGCGGCTCAGAGCCAGACGGGGCTTTTTTGTGAAATTTCTGTTCCGGCAGTTGTGCCGGACAAGAGAATTTGCTATAATATCAGCCATAGGGCCGCCCATGGGCGTACCCAGATGAGACACGAAAGAGAACAGGATCCCTGGAGCGGCCCTGTGGGGCCCCCTTCGGGCACGGTAACCCGCCTCCAGACTAGTATAACACATCAGATGGGAGTTTCCTATGAAAAAATATCGTTTTTGTTCCGCCTTGACCGCTTTTTTCCTCCTGGCCTGTCTGTGCGCCCTGCCCGCCGCCGCCCTGGATGACCCGGCACCCCAGTGCGGGGCGGCCATCATCGTGGACGGGGACTACGGGGACGTGCTCTATGAGTACAACGGCTATGAGAAGATGTATCCGGCCTCCATCACCAAGATCATGACCTCCCTGCTGGTGCTGGAGGCGGTGGAGGAGGGCCAGATCACCCTGGACCAGCCCATCACCGCCTCCACCTCCGCCGTGGTGGTCCCTGAGGGCAGCTCCACCGCCAACCCCGCCATCCAGGCCGGAGAGGTGCTCACGGTGGAGCAGCTGCTCTACTGCGACCTGATCTCCTCGGCCAACGAGGCGTGCAACATCCTGGCCGAGACGGTGGGCGGCTCCATCGAGAACTTTGTGGACATGATGAACGCCAAGGCCCAGGAGCTGGGCATGGAGGGGACCCATTTCGTCAACCCCCACGGCTTCCACGATGAGGACCACTACACCACCGCCTATGACATCACCATCATGGCCCGGGCGGCCATGGAGTATGACACCTTCCGCACCATCGTGTCCACGGCCACCTACACCATCCCGGCCACCAACCTGGCCGGGGAGCGGGTGCTGCACACCACCAATGCCCTGATCGGCAACTGGATCTACAGCGGCTACCTCTACTCCAAGGCCATCGGCATCAAGACCGGCTCCACCACCCCCGCTGGCCAGTGCCTGGCCTCCGCTGCGGTGGACGACGACGGGCGTACATACTACTGCGTGGTGCTGGGGGCGCAGACGGTTGACAACGGCGACGGCACCACCACCCGCTATTTCTTCTACGAGTCCCGGCGGCTGCTGGAGTGGGCCTTTGACAACTTCCGGCGGGTGACCCTCCTGGATGAGAACACTGAAGGGGTGCTCCGTGAGGTGGAAGTGACCCTGTCCGACGAGACGGACCATGTCATCGTCCAGCCGGTGGGCTCCATCGAGGCCACCCTGCCCACCGACTACGACGCCAGCCAGGTGCAGTTCCAGGTGGAGCTGGCGGACAGCGTGGAGGCCCCGGTGGAAAAGGGGACCAAGCTGGGCACGGTGACCGTGGTGTACAACGATGTGACCTACGGTACTCTGGATCTGGTGGCCGCCGACAGTGTGGCCCGGTCGGACTTCCAGTACTATGTCAAGACCGTGCAGGACTACCTGGCCATGTGGTGGGTCCGGGCGCTGATCGTCGTGGCGGTGGTGCTCATTGTGTTCCTGGTGGTCTGGCTGGGCGTCATCCGGCCCCGGAGGAAGCGCCGCTATCGCTACAGCAGCCGGTCCGGCGGCCGGCGGTACCAGGGCCGGCGGCGGAGATGATCAAAAAGAAAAAATATAGGGCCCGGAGCGGTTTTCGCCGCTCCGGGCTCACTGCTTGTCGAAAAGCCTCGCAGAGTTCGCGCCTGCAGGCGCGAATAAATTGAAATTTGTTTTCGGCCGCGACATGTGCGTGGACGAAAACACTTCTCGGCCCGCAAACGTGCGCACTGGCCGTCTCTGACGGACAGTGCGTGCGCTGCCGCGGGCCGTTTTCGCCGGGGATGGGGCTTTGTCCCCGGCGAGAGACTGTCGAAAATACTTTTTCGACAGTCTCAGGGCCCGGAGCGGTTTTCGCCGCTCCGGGCCCTGTTTTACATGTTTGGCTTACTCCACAAAATCCTCAGAGTTGATATACTTGACCGACTCGATGGCCGCGATACGGCCGGAGTTGATGGCATAAGACATGGTGGAGCCGGGGTTGTAGAAGCAGTAGCTGTCGCCGAACACGGTGGCGCAGTCGGTGCCGCAGGAGTACAGGCCGGGGATCTTGTCCAGCTGGGTGTCCAGCACCTCCATGTTCTCGTTGACCTTGATGCCGCCCAGGGAGCCGTAGCCGGAGGGGAAGTGGCGGGCCACATAGTACTTGGGGCCCTCCACCGCCTTGAGGTAGCGGGCGGGCTTGCAGAACTGCCAGTCGTAGCCGCCGGCCATGTCGTTGTAGTCGTCCAGGGTCTTCTTCAGGTTCTCCAGGTCGATGCCGGTGGTGGCGCACAGCTCCTCCAGGGAGTCGAACTCCCAGAAGTTGCGCTCGGCGTTCTCGCTGTAAGACACGTCCTTGTCCTCGCTGGCGAAGACGGAGTTCTCCACGTCGGACTGCTCGCCGGCGAAGTAGAGCTTCTTCTCGTGCTCCCACTTGTCCAGGGTGCGGATGCCGTGGTGGTAGGTGATGTAGTCCAGGCCGTTCTGCTTGTAATAGTCCAGGATCTCAGAGCCGATGATGGTGAAGCCGCAGTTCTTCTTCTGCTGGAGCAGGCTGTTGCCGGTGTAGGTGGTGTTGTCCATGTAGAACTCGTTCATGAACCGCTTGCCGTCCAGGTTGACCATCAGGTTGGGCTGGCGCATGGTCTCGGACAGGGTCTTGAACAGGTCGGTGACGCCGGGGGTGTTGTAGGTGACCTCCATGGTGACCGGGGCCTGCTTGCCGCCGGCCCGCCAGACCATGTTCATGCCGTCACCGTCCAGGCCGGGGATGCGGAAGGTGAACATATCCACGCCCCACTTGAAGCCCAGGAACTTCTCGATCATGTCCACGTTGTTGCCGATGCCGCCGGTGGCCACGATGACGGCGTTGGCCATGCACTCGATGGGGGTGCCGTCCTCCCGCTCGGCCTTGACGCCGATGATCTGGCCCTTGTCGCCCTTGATCAGGTCCTTCACCGCGGTGTGGAACTGGAAGTCCACGCCCAGCTCCACGCCGTAGTCGGTCATGTTCTTGATGTTCACAGAGGCGCAGCGCTCGGTGGGCTTGTTGGTGCCGGGCACCTTGATGATATGCTGGGTCTTGTGGGAGTTCTTGAAGTACTTGTACACGCCCTGGAACTGGGTGCCCATGCCCATGAGCCAGTCGATGGTGTCGGCGGACATGTTGAACCAGCGGCGGACCAGCTTGGCGTCGGCGCGCCAGTGGGTGTACTCCATGAAGTCCAGGAAGGCTTCATCCTTGGTCCAGTAGTACATATCCTCTTTCTGCAGGCGGGACTCCACGGCGAACAGGGCCATGCCCATGTTGGCCGCGCCGCCGGTGGTGCCGGACTTCTCAAAGGCGATGACCTTGCCGCCGCCCCGCTCGTTGAGCAGCTCCTGGGCCTGAACAGCGGCGGACAGGCCGGACATACCGGCGGCGACGACGACGACGTCGGCTTCCATCTTAATGCTCATATTCTCGTTCTCCTTTAACTTAAATCAATGTCAGTATGGCGTCCGGCTTCAGTCCTGGGAGATCACGCCGGTATTGGTGCGGTAGCGGCGGATGATGCGCCCGTCCTTGCGCACTACGGTGTTGGCGCCCGCCACCTCGGCGATCTCCGGGGCGTTGGGGTCGATGGGCCGCTCGGGCTGGCACAGGTGGGGACGGTCCTTCTTCCGCCGGGCCAGGGGCTTGGGCCCCAGGTCGAAGGCGGAGGTGTGGCTGAGAGCCACCTGGTCGTACCCCTCAGCGGAGCCGGTGGGGATGTTGATCTGGATGCCGGCGGAGGCGGCGCCCGCGCCGCCCTTCTTCATGTTGGCGCACGCCCCGGCCTTGCACCGGTGGCGCAGCACATGGGCGGTCCAGTCGTTGTAATAGGTCTCCAGAGAGGTCTTGTAGAGCTCCACACACCGGGCGCTCATCTCGCAGTCGGCGGCGATGTACATGGTCTGACACAGCTCCTGGAGCAGCTCGATGTCCTCCATGGTGCCCTTATCCAGGGTGATATCCTTGCCGATGAGGTACAGCTGCTTCAGCCCGTCCCGGCAGAAGGTGCCCTTGCCGCAGGTATTCTTCATGGCGGTCTCCGCCACGCCGACGGCCCACTGGACGGGGCACACGTCGTCGGCCTTGTTCAAGATCTCGTCGATAGAGGGCAGTATCTCAGCGGTCTTCACGCAATTCTTGATCATGATCCCATTCCCTCCTTATCACTTTACGTAGGCAGTCCACATCTTGGGCTTGTGGAGCTGGCAGCGCAGCGGGCACTTCAGGCAGCGGCCCGCCTCGTACTGGGCCATGGCCTCGGAGAAGGAGTTGTCCACCCGGTCGAAGTTGTCCCGGCGCTCCTCGCAGGAGAGGATGTCCGGCTTGATCCGGCCGAAGTTGGCAAAGCCCTCGATCTTGCCGATGCAGGGGTCGGCGGGGGGCAGGTCGGCCAGGTGCTCTTCGATGTTGCCGTCGCCGCCCAGATAGGCGTCGATGACCTCGGCGGCAGTGCGGCCGCCGGCGATGGCGTCGATGACCGCCTTGGTGCCGGTGATCACGTCGCCGGCGGTGAACACGCCCTCCAGGCTGGTCTTGTTGCCGCTCTTGCCGGTGGCGGGGTCGATGGGATAGCCCAGCCGGTTGAGCTCCAGGCCGAAGTCGGCGGTCAGGTCGGTCTTTTGTCCGGAGGCAAAGACCACCACGTCACAGGGGACGACCTCCTCGGTGCCGGGGATGATGTCCACCTCCAGGCCGTTGGGGCCGAACTTGAAGGAGGACACGGCCACCACGTTCAGGCCGGTGGCCCGGCCGTCCTCCACATTGAAGCCGGAGTTGGTGTAGCCGGAGTAGACCTTCACGCCCTCCTCCTGGGCCTGCTCGATCTCCTCGTCGTCGGCCAGCATCTTGTCCCGGCTCTCCAGGCAGACCACGCTCACCGAGGCGCCCAGGCGGGCGGAGGTGCGGGCCGCGTCAAAGGCCACGTTGCCGCCGCCGAACACCAGGACCTTCGTGCCCTGGCCGATGTGGGGCTGGAAGTCGTCGATTTCCCCCAGGGCCACGGCCTTGAGGAACTTCAGGGCGGTGGTGTTCTGCTCGTCCACCATGTTCTTGGTGGGGATGACCTTGCCCTCGGAAGCGCCCACGGCCACCAGCACCGCGTCGTAGTCCTTCTTCAGCTCGGCCACATTGTCGATGTTGGAGTTGTACTGGATCTTGATGCCGGACTCGGACACGATGGTGTCGATCTCCTTCTGCAGGTCCGCCCGGGGCATCCGGTAGGAGGGGATGCCCACGGCCAGCATGCCGCCGGCCACCCGGTTGCGCTCGAACACGGTGACGTCGTGGCCCTTCTTGCCCAGATAGTAGGCGGCGGTGAGGCCGCAGGGGCCGCCGCCCACCACGGCCACCTTCTTGCCGGTGGCGGGCAGGTGGTAGGCCTTCTCCTTCCAGCTCTCCTTGGTGTCGTGCTCCACGGCGAAGCGCTTCAGATCCCGGATGGAGATGGCCTCGTTGAGGCCCTTGCGCTTACAGCCCTTCTCGCAGTAGTGGGTGCACACATAGCCCAGGGCGTGGGGGAAGGGGACCTTCTCCCGGATGACGGCCACGGCCTTGTCGTACTCGCCCGCGGCGATCATGCGCAGGTAGTTGGGCACGTTGATGTGGGCGGGGCACTCCAGAGAGCAGGGGATGAGGGCCTGCTCCCGGGGCACGTCGGTGCGGAAGATGCCCTCCCGGTCCTGGAGCGCGCCGGTGGGGCACACCTCCACGCAGGCGCCGCAGAAGCGGCAGTCGGCCTCGGGCAGGGAGAAGTCGTTGAGGGTGCCCACGTAGGTCTCGCCGGTCTCGTCCACCCGGTTGTAGCGCAGCACGTTGACCCCCCGCACGTCGGCGCACACCCGGACGCAGCGGCCGCACTGGATGCAGCGGACCATGTCCCGGTCGATGAGGGGGTTGTTGGTGTTGAGATTGATGGTCTCCTTGTGGAACTCCCGCATGCCGGGATGGTTCACACTGGACAGATACTGCTGGAGGGCCTGGAACTCGCAGTTGCCGAAGGAGCGGCAGCCGGTGCACTGGGGATGGCTGGCCATCATCACCTGCATGGAGGTGCGGCGGATGGCGTCCAGGGTCTCGCCCTTGGTGCGGACCTTCATGCCCTCCTTCACATAGGTCATGCAGGAGCAGACCGGGCCGTCCTGCCCCTCGATGTCCACCACACACAGCTTGCACCCGCCCTGGGCCTCCAGGTCGGGGTGCGAGCAGATGTGGGGGATGTAGATGTCAGCGGCCAGGGCCGCGTTCAGAACGCTCTGCCCCTCTTCCGCTTCGATTTGGGTCCCATCGACCCACAGTTTCACCTTTCCCACGTTACGATACCTCACATTTTGTAAAATGTACTGTTGCGGCCCGGCGGGGTGCCGGGCTCTTCCTCACGAAAGAAATAATGAATGCAAGACTTGTGCCAACTTTTCCTCCCTTCTAACGGCCGGATCCCGGCCCCTTTCAGGGGAAGCTCCTATACCTTTGCCTGTTCCGCGGTGCAACTTTGATTCAAAAATGTTTCGATCAAAAACATATGAAACGATGGGAAACAAAAGATCCACAGAAGCGGGCGGAGATCGTACGCTCAGACCCGGCGGCCAGCGGGAAGTTCGGTCGGCACCTGGCTGGACAGACACTATTATATAAGAAAAGAACAAAAAATTCAATGGGAAACCCCTGGCGTTTGGACAAATTTCCGCAGCCACTTGATTGGCCGGCGGAACTTTGGTATAGTGGGAAAAACAAAAGGCAACAGGAGGGCTTTACCATGCTCAAGGTGGACCACATCAGCGTCATGAATCTGGAAAACGCCATGCGGGGCGCGCGCAACCCCCTCAACAGCTGGGCGCGCAGCGACAGCTATTACAACGAGGCGGGAGAGTATGTGCTGGGGGAGAACGACCTGTCCCTGGCCGGGCGTCTGTGCCGGGCGGGCAGCGACCACCGGAAGTTCATCCGTCAGATCCTGGTGTCCATGGACATCACCGCCCCCATGTACTGGTGGAAGGAGTTCGACACCTACAAGGTGGGCACCGTGGCCAACTCCACCTCCACCATGCACAAGATCCACGCAAAGCCCTTTTCCCTGGAGGATTTCAGCACCGACCACATGACGCCGGAGGCCCTGGCACAGTTCAGGACCTGGGTGGACTACCTGGAGCAGGTGCGCCTGCGCTACATGGAGGACAAGGATAAGGCCTACTGGTACGACCTGATCCAGCTGCTCCCCTCCAGCTATGACCAGAAGCGGACCGTCACCCTCAACTACGAGGTGCTGGCCAACATCTACTATGCCAGGCGAAACCACAAGCTGGACGAGTGGCACACCTTCTGCGATATGATCGCCTCCCTGCCCTATGCCCGGGAGATCATCCTGGCCTGCGGACGGGAAGAGTAGTGGACCTCATCGTGGCGGCGGACCGCCTGTGGGGGATCGGAAAGGACGGGAGCCAGCCCTTTTTCATCAGGGAGGACCTGCGGCGCTTCCGGGCGCTCACCCTGGGGGGCTGCGTGGTCATGGGCCGCAAGACCCTGGCCGCGCTGCCCGGCGGGCGGCCCCTGCCCGGGCGGCGGAACCTGGTGCTGTCCCGGGACCCGGGCTTTGCCCCGGAGGGGGCGGAGGTGTGCCGGAGCCCGGAGCAGGCAGCACAGCTGGCCGGGCCGGATGCCTTTGTCATCGGCGGGGAGAGCGTCTACCGGGCGATGCTGCCCTGGTGCGGCCGGGCCTATGTCACCCGGGTGGAGGGTCAGTTCCCCGCGGACCGCTGGATGGTGGACCTGGACCGGGCGCCTGGATGGCGGCTGGCGGAGCGGTCTGACTTTCTGGAGGAGGATGGGCTGCGCTGCCGCTTTATGCTGTACGAGAGGATATGAGCCTTAAGGCTGTCGAAAAAGGCAAAGCCTTTTCCGACAGGAAAGCTGCGGCCTGCAAACGTGCGAGATGTCCACTATGGGCGAACATCTCGCACGTTTGCAGGCCGAAAACAGATCCTATTTTTTCACGCCTGCGGGCGTGAACTCTGCGAGGCTTTTTCATCAAGCTGTGGGCCGCCGGGATACCCCGGCGGCCTCCTTCGTCTCCGGGCAGAGAAAGGGCTGTTTTTTGTCCGGCAAATATGGTAAAATGAGACCAACTATCATCTGTGACGGGAAAGGGGGCAGGAACATGGCGCTTGAGGCACGCACGCCGCTGACGCAGCTGCCGGGCATCGGCCCGGCCAAGGCCCGGGCGCTGGCCCGGCTGGGGCTGGCCCGGCTGGGGCGGGGCGGCTGCCTGCCCGACGGGCTGGCCCTGCCGGGCGTCGGCTACTGCACCCTCGGGCC
>JAHZFC010000037.1:0-2361 GCA_019421525.1 Clostridiales bacterium | reverse complement strand
GCTGGACCACTTCCCCCAGCGGTATGAGGACCGTCGGCAGTGCTGGGCCATCCGCCAGGCCCCCCTGGACCAGCCCTGCTGCGTGTCCGCCATGGTGGCGGAGGTCCCCCGCCTGAGCCGTGTGCGGAAGGGGCTGGAGCTGGTGAAGGTCAAGGCGGTGGACCACACCGGGGTGCTCCACCTGACCTTTTTCAACCAGGCCTATCTGAAAAACGCCCTGTCCCCCGGTGTGACCTATGTGTTTTACGGCAAGGTGGAGGAGCTGGGCCGGGCCCGGGCCATGACCAACCCGGTGTTCGAGCGGGAGGGGGAGGGGCGGTACACGGGGCTCATCATGCCGGTGTACCCTCTGACGGCGGGCATCTCCAACCACCTGATGGCCTCCCTGGCCCGCCGGGCGGTGGAGGTGTGCGCGCCGGGGCTGGAGGAGGTCCTGCCGGAGGACCTGCGCCTGGCCCACGGCCTGTGCCAGGTGGAGTACGCCTATCAGAACATCCATTTCCCCAAGGACTTTGAGGCCCTGGAGCTGGCCCGGCGGCGGCTGGTGTTTGAGGAGCTGCTGGTGCTCACCTGCGGCATGGCACTCTTAAAGGAGCGGCGCAGCCAGGGCGCGGGCCGGGTACTGGACCGGGGGCGGGTGGAGGACTTTTTGGCCCTGCTCCCCTTTGCACCCACGGGAGCCCAGCGCCGTGCCATGGCAGACATAGCCGCCGACCTGGCCTCCGGCCGTGCCATGAACCGGCTGGTCCAGGGGGACGTGGGCTCGGGCAAGACGGCGGTGGCCGCCTTCGGGGCCTGGATGTGCGCCCAAAACGGCTGCCAGTGTGCCCTGATGGCCCCCACCGAGCTGCTGGCCGAGCAGCACGCCCGGACGCTGGACGGCCTGCTCGCCCCCGCCGGGGTGCGGGTGGGCCTGCTCACCGGGTCGGTGAAGGGGGCGGCGCGCAAGACGCTGCTCGCCAACCTCCGCACCGGGGAGGTGGACGTGGTGGTGGGCACCCACGCCCTGTTCTCCCAGGGGGTGGAGTACGCCGGCCTGGGGCTGGTCATCGCCGACGAGCAGCACCGCTTCGGCGTGGCCCAGCGGGCGGCCTTAGCCGCCAAAGGGGCCGCGCCGGGGGCCCCATCGCAGATGGGGCGCCGCGACAGCGGCGAAGGCGGGGGGAATCCACTTTCCCCCGCCGCAGATGAGATCAGCTTGGGGGCCCCCGCTGCGGCCTGCCGCAGCGGGGAGGCCCAGCGGGCCGCCTTGGCGGCGAAGGGGGCCGCGCCTCAGAAGGAAAGCCCCGCAGAGTTCGCGCCCGCAGGCGTGGATCAAGATATATCGATCCCATCGGAAGCGGCCTCGTCTTTTTCCACGGAGACCCATACGCTGGTCATGTCCGCCACCCCCATCCCCCGGACCCTGGCCCTCATCATCTACGGGGACCTGGACGTGTCCATCATCGACGAGCTGCCTCCCGGCCGCACCCCGGTGGCCACTTTTGTGGTGGGGGAGGACAAGCGCCAGCGGATGTACGGCTTTGTCCGCAGGCAGGTGGGGGAGGGCCGGCAGGTGTACATCGTCTGCCCGGCGGTGGACGAGACGGAGGCCCTGCCCGAGTGGGGGGAGACCGCCGCGCCCCCCCTGGACCTGAAGGCGGTGACCACCTACGCCAAGGACCTCCAGGAAAAGGTGTTCCCCGACCTGCGGGTGGGGCTGGTCCACGGCAAGCTGAAGGCAAAAGAGAAGGAGACGGTGATGTCCGCCTTTTCCGCCGGAGAGCTGGATGTGCTGGTGTCCACCACCGTCATCGAGGTGGGGGTGGACGTGCCCAACGCCTCGCTCATGATCATCGAGAACGCCGAGCGGTTCGGGCTCAGCCAGCTCCACCAGCTCCGGGGCCGGGTGGGCCGGGGGAAGCACCAGAGCTACTGCGTGCTGGTCACCGCCAGCCGCAGCGACACCGCCCGGGAGCGGCTGCGGGCCCTGTGCGCCACCAACGACGGCTTCCAGATCGCGGAGGAGGACCTGCGCCTGCGGGGCCCGGGGGACTTCTTCGGACGGCGGCAGCACGGCCTGCCCCAGCTGAAGGTGGCGGACTTTGCCTCCGACGTGGCGCTGCTGAAAGAGGCCAGGCAGGCCGCTGAAGCCCTGGTGGAGGCTGACCCGGAGCTGACAAAGCCGGAGCACCGGGCGCTGCTGCGCCGGGTCAGAAAGATGTTCCAGGACGAGCCGGAGATCTTCAATTAGAGCATCAAGGGCGGGAGCCCTTGACCTGGTCCAAGGACTGCGTCCTTGAGGGCTTTATCCAAAGGCTTTGCCTTTGGGACGTATTCTCCAAAAACCATTTCTTTTGTATGCGCCAAAAGAAACGGTTT
>JAHZFC010000036.1 GCA_019421525.1 Clostridiales bacterium | reverse complement strand
GGATGGCGGCGGTGCCCCCCTTGGCCACGGGGAAGAAGGTGTCCACGATCCGCTGCCCGGAGGACAGGGGCCGGGTGGGGGGATATTTGTGCTTATAGGGGCGGCCGATCCGCACCGGCCAGCGCTGGCTCATGGTCAGCTCCACCTGGGTGCCGTCCTCTTTTTCCAGCACTGCCACCGTCTGCTTGACGTTGTAGGAGCCGGCCCCGGCCACGCTCTTGAGGGTGCCCTTCAGATCGGTGGGCACCATGATCTTGTGGAGGACCACCGGCGTCTCGGGCACCGTGCCGATGACGTCGCCCCCCGTCACCTGGTCCCCGGCCTTGGCCACGGGGGTGAACTCCCACAGCTTTTCCGGGTCGATGGGGGGCACCTCCACCCCACGGGGCAGGTTGTTGCTGCCCGCCTTTTTCATGATCTCCTCCAGGGGGCGCTGGATGCCGTCATAGATATTCTCGATCATGCCCGGGCCCAGCTCCACGCTCATGGGGTAGCCGGTGGTCTCCACCTCTGCCCCAGGCCCCAGGCCGGAGGTCTCCTCATACACCTGGATGGAGGCGGAGTCCCCGTTCATGGTGAGGATCTCGCCGATGAGCCGCTGGGGGCCCACCCGGACCACGTCGGACATATTGGCGTCGGACAATCCGGTGGCCACCACCAGGGGTCCGGAGACCTTTACTACTTTACCCATACTGTCTAACCTCTTTTCCTGCGGTCAGTTTCACTCAGAGGATGTCAGCTCCCACAGCCCGCTCCACCGCCTGCTGGATGGAGCGCATCCCGATGCCCAGGCTGCCCTCCTTGCCGGGGATGAGGATGATGGCCGGGGTGAGCGCGTCCTTATACCGGGCGATGTCCCCCTCCAGCTGGGATGAGAGCTGCTCGGTGAGGTAGATCACCGCGTAATTTTCCTTGGCCAGGCGGTGGAGGGCGGCCCGGGCCTCTTCCGGCCCCTCGGCGGGGAACACATCCAGCCCCAGGGCCTGAAAGCCCAGCACGCTGTCCTTATCCCCCACCACGGCGATGCGGTAGCTTGCCATTTCCTCCCCCTCCTCAGCAGTAGGTCCGGCGCAGCCGGCTGCGGATGGTCGCCCCATCCAGCCCGGCCATCCGGCCCGACATCACGGTGCGGATGGCGGTGGCCTCCCCCTGCCGGGCGCAGAGGTAACCGATCACCGGCTCCTCTCCAAAGGGCACCCGGCGGGCCTGGCGCAGATAGTCCATCACCCCGTCGTCACACAGCCGCTCAAACTCCGTCAGGCTCCCGGAGCCGGGGGCGGACAATGTCTCTCCCAGCTCCGCGGCCTTGGCCAGGGGGGTCCCACGGTACAGCCGGGCCAGGCCCCCGCCTCCGGCGGCCAGCAGATCGGCGGCCGGGACGTTCCCCCCGTCCAGCAGCACCTGGCTCATAAAGTCCGCCCCGCGCCCCAGCCGGGCGCACCGGACGGCGGCGCGCAGATCGGCCGCGTCGATGAGCACGGCCGCGTATCCCTGGAGGAAGGGGCTGCCCGTGGCCTGGGCCAGGGCGGTCAGCTCCCCATAGCAGGCCCGGTCCAGCACAAAGTCCGCCTGCTGGGGGTCGCCGGAGGCGCCCAGCACCTCCCGGGCCCGGCCCACCGCCTGGCGGAAGGTCTCAGTATAGCCCTCCAGCGCGCCCTTTTGGAAGTCCTCCAGCAGCTTCTCCGGATCCCAGCGCCCGCCGGGCATCAGCAGCCGTCCCATCCGCTCTCCGTCCCAGCCCAGGGTCTCCCCCTTCACCAGGACCTTGGCGTTGTGATAGTCATTGGCGCACTGGAACACCGGCAAAATGGCCGCCGCCTGGGGATAGCTGGACAGGTCGTGGGCCAGGTCGGCCTGGGCGCGGGTGAGCATGGTCTCCAACGCGTCCCCCGTCAGCTCGGTCAGCTCGCCGTAGCCGCACTCGCTCAGCACCTTGGCCGCCTCCCCTGTGTCCCGGGCGTCGATCATCCGGTCCAGCCGCTCCTGGGTGAGCAGGCGGTTCTCCATGGCCCGGACCCGGGCGGACAGGGCCAGGTAGTCCACGTCCTTTTCACGTCTGCCCGGCACGTTGACCCCTCCCCTCCGTGTGTTTTCCCTGTATCATCATTCCTGGAACAGCACCTTGGCCACCTGGCCCGCCAGCTCATCCCGCCGCAGGCGGATGAGGGTGTCAAAGGTGCAGTTGACCTCTACTTTCCCGTCGCACAGCACGAACCCGCCCTCCATGGGCCGGGTCTCCTCGGCCAGGGTGAGCATGGCCGACCCGGTGAGCAGGGCGGACGCCCCGGTCACCACCCGGTCCAGCAACGCCCCGGCGGGGCTCTCCGTCAGCTCCTCGGGGAGCTTGGGGGCGGCGGCACGGGCCAGCATCTCGTTGGCGGCCACCACCACCGCCTTGCCCACCCGGGCCCGGTCGGAGGGGGAGAAGATGAGCTTGCCCCGGCCGTGGGGCGCGGCCTTCACCGCCAGACCGGCCAGCAGCTCCACATACTCCTCTTCCGGCAGGCTCAGCAGCTTCTCCTTGGCCGCGGCAAAGGCCTCGTCGATGACCTTCTGCTTGGCCGCCAGGTTGGCCTTGCGGCACTCCAGCTGGGCCATGGCCGTCATCCGTTCTCCCCTGGCCCGGGCGTCCTGGCGTCCCCGCTCCAGGATGGCGGCGGCCTCCGTCTCCCCCTGGGCGCGGCTGGTCTGGGCGATCTGCTCCGCCTGCTCTCTGGCCTGGCCCAGGATGGCGTCGATCTCCGCCTGGGCGTCGCCGCTGATGCGGCCGATGATCTTATCGATCCCGTTCATGGATCACTCCCGCCTTTCCTTCCTGTTTGCCTATGGACGTCCGCCTTACAGGGCGTTCATCAGCAGCAGGATGGAGGCCAGCAGGGACAGGATGGCGTAGAACTCCACCACCACGCACAGGATGATGCCCTTGGACCAGTCGTTGGGCTGCTTGGCGGCCATATTGATGGAGGAGGCGGCCACCCGGCCCTGGTAGACGGCGGAGCGGTAGCCGCCGATGGCCATGGGCAGGCAGGACACCAGGACCGTCAGGCCCTGGGTGACGGTGAGCTGCTGCATCCCGTCGCCGCCGAACACGCCCATGACGAACAGCACGAAGAACCAGATGACCAGGCCGTACAGGCCCTGGGTGCCCGGGATGACCTGGAGGATCAGGCACTTGGAGAAGTGCTCCGGCGCCTCGCTGAGCAGCCCAGTGGCCGCCTCGCCGGCCATGCCGGTGCCCCGGGCAGAGCCCACGCAGCACAGGCCCACGGCCAGCGCCGCGCCCAGAAAAGCCAAGGCAGTCCCGCCAAACAGTTCGATGAATTCAGCCAACATGATGATTTTCCTCCTCGATGTCTACATATTTTGTATCAATGCGCAGGGGGCGGAAGGGCACGCCGCCGTCCTGATAGAAGGTCTTGAAAAATTCCAGACATTGCAGCCGCAGGTCGTGGACATAACAGCCCAGCAGGTTCAGCGCGAAGTTCAGAGCATTGCCCACCATGGCGATGATGACGAAGGCCACCACGTTGCCGGTGATGCCCCCCAGGGTGTTGAACACGCTGGCGATGATGCTGCCGGAGAGCATCAGGGCCATGAGCCGGGCATAGGAGAGCACGTCGCCGAAGATGCCGGTGACGCCGTTGTACACCGCGCCCACCACAGCGCCCACCTTCCCAAAGCCTCTGGCGTTCCGGGACGAGCCGATGACCATCAGGATGATGCCGATGATGAGCACCACCGGGTATCCGGCCACGTTGCCCACCCCCAGCGCCAGCAGGCCCACGCCCAGGTAGATCACCCACCAGGGCAGCTCGTCCCAGATGCCGTCCCGCCCGTGTCCGTCTTTGAATTTCTTCACAAAGCTGACCACCTGGCCGGTGACGATCTGGATGAAGCCCAGCACCAGGGAGCCCACCAGGATGGCCATGGTGTCCTCCAGAGGGGTGAACAGGGCGGGCAGGGCGGTAAAGGTGGTATTGGGGTCGATGATCTGGACCAGCTGGGGCAGGAAGTCCCCGAAGAAGCCTCCCGTGAGCGCCCCGACGATGAACGTGCTGATGCCGCACAGCAGCAGCAGCTCCATGAAGTTGCGCATCCCCTCCCGGGGCCGCAGCTTCTTCAGGGCGAAGACCGCCCCCCCGATCATCAGCAGCCCGTAGCCCATGTCCGCCATCATGATCCCATAGAACAGGATAAAGAAGGGGGCCATCAGCGGGTTGGGGTCCACCGATCCGTATTGGGGAAGGGAGTACATCTCCGTGACCATGTTCATGCACCGGGTCAGGGGACTGTTTTTCAGCTTCACCGGCACCTGGGGGTACGCCTCCTGCTCCGGGTCGGACAGCTCCCAGGCGCAGTCAAGGCCCGCCAGGTCCGCTTCCAGTCTCGACACCTCTTCCGCCGGAAGCCATCCCTCCAGAAAAAAGGTATCCGCCGTATCCACCAGCCGGGCCTTGGCCTCCTCCCGGGCGATCTCCTGGGCCGCCCGGTCCGCGCACCGGCGCAGCAGCTCCCGCTCCGCCCCCATGGCCGCCAGGTCCGCCCTGGCCTGTTCCACCTCCCGGTCCAGCTGGGCCGACCGGTCTGCCAGACGCCGGAGGTTTTCCTGGGCCGTACCGGTCCAGCCCCTCATATCCGCCTGGGAAAAGCCAAAGGAGCGCATGGCCTCTGTGGCCGCCTGACGGGCGCTGGAATGGCACACCAGCATCACATATTGCAGCTCCCGGTCCCCGCCGGCCCGGGTCAGCTGGGCCAGGTCCGTGCTGGCCGCCACCTCCCCCTCCATGGCGGCGAAGTCCGCCCGGGCGGGGATGGTGCCCAGGATCACCGACACCGTGCCGTCGTCCCCCAGCTCCAGTGGGACATCCAGGGCCGCCCAGGGCTCCAGCGCCGCCTGCTGGCCCGCCAGCCGGCTCCGCTCGGCCAGAAGGGCGTTGAGCTGCCGTTCCCCCTCTGCCGCCCGGTCTGCGGCGGACAGAGCGGCACGGTATGCCCCCTCGTCGAACAGCTCCTCTGCCCGGATCACAGGCCGGAGGTGGAACAGGCCCTTTTTCTTCTCAGGGGCGCTGCGGTCCAGGATCGCCAGCGCCCCGGTCAAACGGGCGCTCGCCTCCCGGGCCCGGGCCAGTCCGTCCCCATCGGGCCGGGTGAGGGCGGACCAGTCCGGATCTGCAAGATCGATCTCCGGCTCGTCCACCTCTACGCAGCCCAGCGCCTGGAGCCGCCGCAGCAGCTCCTCCCGGTCCGCGCGCATGGCCAGCAGGCGCAGCCGCTTCATCTTCACAATGGCCATCAGCTGTCCACGACCCTTCTCACGATCAGTTCCGCGGCCTCGTCCAGACGCCCGCGGGCCTGCCGGCACATGGCCTGGCATGCCTGGTCATTGGCGGCGAGCATCTGCTCCGTCTGCTCCCGGCCCAGGGCCTCCGCCTCGTCCAGCCACTGGCTCACCTGGTCTCTGGCCTGGCGCTTAGCGGCCTCCACCGCCGCGGCCCCTGCCTTTTGCGCGTCAGCCACGATCTGCCGCGCCTGGGCCTGGGCCTGGGCCCTTTTCTCGCGGGTATCTTCCTCTGTCCGGGTCACCCGCTGGATATCTTCAAAGGACATCATTCCACCCTCTTCCCATGGTAAGATCCTTCATTCCCTCAAATACTAACATTCCCCGATTATGATGATATCATAGCACTTTTGTCAATAGATTTCAAGCCCTTCCCTCCGTTCCGTTCTGTTTTTCGACATTATTTTTAGCACGCTAATGTCGTGATTTATCCACCATTCTCTCCCATTTTCAGCACTTTTTCAAAAATCACACCATATTATATAAATACACAAATTTTTCTTATGCCCCAGTATACCACCCTTCCGGCAGCCCGGCAATGGACGATCCTCCGGTCTATGTCCAGTTTTCTCCCGGCGGGGCCTGGCCGCAACAATGTCAAGGCCGGACCGGACGCGGGCCCTTTTGCCTCACGTCTGGTCCGGCTCTGCTGCTCTCTGCCGACGTATCGTCCCCCTGCGGGCACATCAGATGATATTCGCCTCGTGGCGGTAGCGCTCCATGGACACGGCGAACAGCTCCCCGTTGGTGGGGGGCGTATATGTAATGGCGTTGGCCCCGGCCCGGATGGTCCGGAGGATGCTCTCCTCTGTGGGGCCGCCGGTGGCGATGATGGGCACGTCCGGGTGCTTGTCCCGGATAGCCCGGACGATGTCCGGGGTGTCCTGGGCGCCGGACACGTTGAGGATATCCGCCCCGGCCGCCAGACGGGCGCTGATGTCCGTCCGCTCGGACACCACGGTGACCACCACCGGGATGTCCAAGATCTGCTTGAGCTTTTGGATGACCTCGTTTTCCGTGGGGGCGTTCACCACCACGCCGAAGGCTCCCTCGTGCTCGGCGTCGTTGGCCAGGTTGATCACCCGGGCACCCCGGGTGACGCCGCCCCCCACCCCGGCGAACACCGGCATGTCCGCCGCGTGCATCACCGCCCGGTGGATGGCGGGCTGGGGGGTGAAGGGATAGACGGCGATGATGGCGTCCGCGTTGATGTTCCGGATGATGGCCACATCGGTGGTGAAGGCCAGGGATTTGATCCGCCGTCCGAACACCCGGATGCCGGAGCATTCGGCAATGCAGGACGGGATGGTGATCATATGGCTGCGCAGGGTACCTTCATAGGCGGGCACACGCTTTCTCTCTTTGGTGGGTCCCGTCATACCGATCCCCAGCTCCTTTCTCACAGTAGATTCAATCCAGCAGGGCGGCTGTGCTCCCGGTCCACGCCAGCTCTGCGGGCACTTCTCCGATGAGCACCAGGCGATCCGCCCCGTCCTCCATCCCCGCCCCGGTGAGGGCGGCGGTCAGGGCGTCCGGGTCGGTCTCCGCCGTGGTCCACACCCGGCCGGAGATCCCGGCCAGCGAAGCGGCGGTCACGCCGCTGTCGGCGGACGCTCCGGTCAGCTCCTCATTGCTCACCAGCACCGACAGGGTGGCCCCCGCCTCCTCCAGCGCCTGGGACAGGTCTTGGAGGAAGGCGCTCACCGTGTCCTCCCGCCCCTGGGCGGGGTAGTTCTCCCCGGTGCCGATGGTGGTCACCCGGCCCTGGTCCGGGAATCCGGCATGCTCCAGCAAGATCTCGTCAAAGCCCAGCTCCGCCAGCTCCAGACAGAGGGCCGTGAGATAGTCCCGTGCCTCCTGCCGGGCGGCGCTGAGCCAGGACATGCCCTCGGAGTCATACCACAGCTCGCCCGACCCGGTGGTGATGGCCAGGCTCCGGTCATAGACGCTGGCCCACAGATCCTGGAAGGCGGACAGCCGGGCCACCAGCCGCAGCTGCCCATCCTGGGCCAGCTGGGACACCGCCTGGTTGAAGGCGGCGTCCCCGTTCATGGTGTCCAGGGCCAGCTCCTGGTCCGACTGCCAGGCCAGGTTGCCCTCCACGTCTTTCACCGACACCACCAGGGCGTCCGCCCCCGCCTGGCCAGCCAGGCCGGCGGCGGTGCCGTCGGTGACGGCGTCAGCGGACACCTCCAGCGCGGCGGTGACCGCCAGAGGCTCCAGCGTGGGGCTGGGGCTGGGGGACGGGGAGTCGGTGACGATCAGGGCGGAGGGATCGATGGGGGCCTCCTGGTCCGGCTCCTCCTCTGTGAGCCAGGGCAGGCGTACCCTCACCCCGTCATCCGTGTACTCCTTGGGCACGAACAGCAGGAACAGCACACCGGCCGTCAGGAGCAGCGCCAGTAACACCACCAGGGCCTTCAGCACAACGCTGCCCTTCCTCCGCCCGCGGTATGCCTGGTCGGCCCCGTACCGTCTCCTGCGCATCCCTATCTCACCGCCTGTCCGTCTTGGTCGATCGACCTTTTTCTTTTTGTTATCATACCATAGGAGAACTGCCTTTGAAAAGCCCCGTTTTCCCCCGCAGCTTGTAAATTTTCTGTTACCGCAGGGCCCATTGGGTCATCAGCAGCAGCCCGAAGCCCGGCACCCCCAGCACCCCCACCACCAGGGCGCTGACCAGGTTCACCCCCACCTGGATGCCGATGAGGGCCCCCGCCTGGTTGAACAGCCACAGGCAGCACAGCCCCACGCCGGACCGGAACAGGAGCCGCCACAAAAAGGCCAGGGGCCTGCGCAGCAGGATGAGCGCCGCCAGCACGAGCCCACCCACCGCCAGCACCACAGGCGCACCCATCATCCCTTGTCCTCCGGAGGGGCCAGCTCCTTGAGCCGGCGCACCAGATAGGAGTACCGGCTGCGCAGGGCGTTGATCTCGTAGACATAGGAGTCCACCAGATCCGGGTCGCTCTGGCAGTTGAAGCCCGCGTAGGCCTGGCCCAACTCCACCTTGGTCTGGGCCATGAACTCCATGAGCTGCCTGCGCTCTTCCTCATTGGGATCGGTCCGCCGCCGGCGACGGGCTTTGACTGCTTGGGTCATCGTGTCCACCTTCCTCTCGGAGTAACTTTATGAGCAGTTTGGACAAATATTCCTGTTGGCATACCCGGCTTTTCCCCTCCCAGCCGCCGGCGCCGGATCCTTTACGGAAATTTTACACTTACAGATAGTTGTGCTTTACACAAATTTTACTTATAATGATCTTGTTCGACAAGGAGACCACCGCCCCTGCCGGGGCGGGAACGGGGTAGGAGGAGCTATGGATATTTTTGACTTTCTGACCATGCTGGGGGGACTGTCCCTGTTCTTGTTCGGCATGTCCGTCATGGGCCAGGGCCTGGAGCGGGCCGCCGGCAGCAAACTCAAGACGATTTTGGAACGGCTGACCTCCAGCCCGGTCAAGGGATTCTTCCTGGGGCTGGCGGTCACGGCTGTCATCCAGTCCTCATCCGCCACCACGGTGATGGTGGTGGGCTTTGTCAACTCCGGCGTGATGAAGCTCACCCAGGCGGTGGGCATCATCATGGGGGCCAACGTGGGCACCACCGTCACGGCCTGGATCATCTCGCTGGCCGGCCTGGAGGGGGAGGGCATCGTCCAGCTGTTCAAGCCCTCCTCCTTCTCCCCGATCCTGGCGGTCATCGGCGTGGTGTTCTACGTCTTTATGAACAACGGCCGCAAAAAGGACATCGGCGCCATCCTTCTGGGCTTTGCCACGCTGATGTTCGGTATGGAGACCATGTCTGACGCGGTGGCCGGCCTGGCCGACGTGCCCGCCTTCACCAACATCCTGCTGATGTTCTCCAATCCCATCCTGGGCGTGCTGGCAGGCGCCGCCCTCACCGCCATCATCCAGTCCTCCTCCGCCTCGGTGGGCATTCTTCAGGCCCTGTCCTCCACAGGCGCGGTGACCTACGGCAGCGCCATCCCCATCATCATGGGCCAGAACATCGGCACCACCGTCACCGCCATGCTCTCCTCCGTGGGGGCCAACAAGAACGCCCGCCGGGCCGCCCTCATCCACCTGTACTTCAATGTCATCGGTACCGTGGTGTTCCTCATCCTGTACTATATCGTCCGCCTGGTGGTGGACCTCCCCATTCTGGACACCGCCATCAACGAGACCGGCATCGCCATCGTCCACACCTCCTTCAACATCGTGTGCACCGCCGTGCTCCTGCCCTTCAACAAGCTCCTGGTGAAGCTGGCCTGCCTCACCATCCGGGACGAGGAGCCGGAGCCCGAGGTCAACCTTCTGGACGAGCGGCTCCTGGTCACCCCCTCCATCGCCCTGGAGCAGTGTAGCAAGCTCTCCTGCGCCATGGCCAACCTCTCCCATGCCTCGGTGGACCGGGCGCTGGGCCTGGTGGCCTCTTACAGCGAGGACACCGCCCAGGTGGTGCAGGACGTGGAGGAGCAGCTGGACCAGTATGAGGACAGCATCGGCACCTACCTGGTGAAGCTGTCCAGCAAGGCCCTGTCCATGGACGACAGCCGGGGCGTGTCCCGCCTGCTCCACTCCATCAGCGACTTTGAGCGCATCAGCGACCACGCCAAGTCCATCCAGATCTCCGCGCGGCGCCTCCGGGACAAGGGGCAGGCCTTCTCCAAGGACGCCCAGGCCGAGCTGGAGGTCCTGTTCCGGGCGGTCCGGCAGGTGACGCGGCTGACCGCGGACAGCTTTATCGCCAACGACCCGCAGCTGGCCACGAAGGTGGAGCCGCTGGAGCAGGTGGTGGACCACTTGTGCGCCACCATGAAGGCCCGGCACATCGTCCGTCTCCAGGAGGGGGCGTGCAGTGTGGAGCAGGGGATGCTCTTCACCGATCTGCTCACCGATTGCAGCCGCATCTCGGACCACTGCTCCAATGTGGCCGCCGCTATCATCGAGCTGGGCCGGGACAGCTATGACACCCACCACTATCTGGACCACGTCCGGGAGCATGACGACTCCTTCAAGCAGCAGTACCAGGCCTATCTCAAGCAGTTCCCCCTCCCCTGAGCCGGGATCCTTTCCGGCGGCGGAGCGGCGGTTGCCGCCCCGATGGCCCACGGAAGATCCCCCGCCGCCTTTCTTGACGGCCGGGGGATCTTTGCGTTATACTATATTGGATGGATATGCGCCGCGCAGGGTCCCTCTCCGCAGACGCGGGGCCCTGCGCGGCCCTCCGGAGCAGGACAGGCGTCCTGCTCACAGATCCCTATAGGCAGGTGTCATCATGGCAAAGACCTCAAAGCAGACATACGGCAACGAGTCCATCTCCGCCCTGAAGGGGGCTGACCGGGTGCGCAAGCGCCCGGGGGTCATCTTCGGCTCCGACGGGCTGGAGGGGTGCGAGCACGCGGTGTTCGAGATCCTCTCCAACGCCATCGACGAGGCCCGGGAGGGCCACGGCAGCCTCATCATCGTCACCCGGTATGCGGACAAGTCCATCGAGGTGGAGGACTTCGGCCGGGGCTGCCCGGTGGACTGGAACGAGGCGGAGGGCCGGTATAACTGGGAGCTGGTCTTCTGCGAGCTGTACGCCGGCGGCAAGTATAAGAACGGCGACGGGGACAACTACGAGTACTCCCTTGGCCTCAACGGTCTGGGCTCCTGCGCCACCCAGTACGCCAGCGAGTTTTTCGACGCGGTGATCTACCGGGACGGCTTCAAGTACACCCTCCACTTTGAAAAGGGCGAGATCGTGGGCCAGATGCAAAAGGAGCCCGCGGACCGGAAAAAGACCGGCTCCAAATTCCACTGGAAGCCCGACCTGGACGTGTTCACCGACATCGACATCCCCCTGGAGTACTACACCGACACCCTCAAGCGCCAGGCAGTGGTCAACGCCGGGGTCACCTTCCGCCTGCGCGACCAGGTGGGGAGCAGGTTCGAGACCACGGAGTTCCGCTATGAGAACGGCATCATCGACTATGTGAAGGAGCTGGCCGGGGACGACCCCCTGACCCAGCCGGTGTTCTGGCAGACAGAGCGCCGGGGCCGGGACCGGGCGGACAAGCCGGAGTACAAGGTCAAGCTGTCGGTGTCCTTCTGCTTCTCCAACCGGGTGCAGGTCATCGAGCACTACCACAACTCCTCCTGGCTGGAGCACGGCGGCTCCCCGGAAAAGGCGGTGAAGTCCGCCTTTGTGTCCGCCATCGACGGATGGCTGAAGCAGAACGGCAAGTACCAGAAAAACGAGAGCAGGATCACCTTCAACGACATCCAGGACGCCCTGGTGCTGGTGAGCAACAACTTCTCCACCCAGACCAGCTACGAGAACCAGACCAAGAAGTCCATCACCAACAAGTTCGTCCAGGAGGCCATGACCGACTTCCTCCGCAGCCAGCTGGAGGTCTACTTCATCGAGAACCCCTTCGACGCGGAGAAGATCGCCGGCCAGGTGCTGGTGAACAAGCGCTCCCGGGAGACGGCGGAAAAGACCCGCCTGGGCATCAAGAAGAAGCTGTCCGGCTCTGTGGACATCTCCAACCGGGTGCAGAAGTTCGTGGACTGCCGCACCAAAGACGTGTCCCAGCGGGAGCTGTATATCGTGGAGGGCGACTCCGCCCTGGGCAGCGTGAAGCTGGGCCGGGACGCGGAGTTCCAGGGCATCATGCCCATCCGGGGCAAGATCCTCAACTGCCTGAAGGCGGACTACGCCCGCATCTTCAAAAGCGAGATCATCACCGATCTTTTGAAGGTCATGGGCTGCGGGGTGGAGGTACAGTCCAAGAGCAACAAGGACCTGAACGCCTTTGACCTCAATAACCTGCGGTGGAACAAGGTCATCATCTGCACCGATGGCGATGTGGACGGCTTCCAGATCCGCACCCTGGTGCTCACCATGCTCTACCGCCTCACCCCCACCCTCATCCAGGAGGGGTATGTCTATATCGCCGAGTCCCCCCTGTATGAGATCACCTGCAAGGAAAAGACCTGGTTCGCCTACTCCGACAAGGAGAAGAACGACATCTGCGCCCAGCTGGACGGGGAGAAGAAGAAGTACGACATCCAGCGCTCCAAGGGCCTGGGCGAGAACGACCCGGACATGATGTGGCTGACCACCATGAACCCGGAGACCAGGCGGCTGATCAAGGTCATGCCCGAGGACGTGGAAAAGACCGCCGCTGTGTTCGACCTGCTGCTGGGGGACGACCTGGCGGGGCGGAAGGAACACATCGCGGACAACGGCTACAAGTATCTGGACCTGGCGGACATCTCCTGACCGCAGGGGCGGAGCCCCTGCATCCTGTGGAGTCCTTGCCAGGCCTCCAGTAGGGCAAGGTTTCGCCTTGCGGCGACCTTCTTTTCGCTCGTGCGAAAAGAAGGCAAAAGCACGCCGGGGGACGGCCGCGGCGGACTGCAAGCGCCAAGGACGCGCTTTGGTCCTTAGCGTCCTTTCCCCCGGACCCCCTCGTCCTCGCAAAGTCCGCTCAACTTCATTTCCGCCTGACGGCAAAAATTTCGTTCGCTCCCTTGCTCGTCCTCTCCCCACAAGACCCGCTTCGCCGGGGTCTTGCGGGGGCCCCAATTACGGGAGAGCAGGATAGGGTGGTGCAGCGTCCTATTTCCGGCGTTGAGGTAAGCTGACGCTCCCGACTTCTGAGTTCCGCTGCCGCTCTCCTGGCAGTTGTAGCAGTCTGCCGGGTCTACGGGACACGCCTGCTGCCAACAGGTTTCCGCACCAGGCGCTCTACCGTGGGCCGCTGGCACCTCTGTGCTGGTACGCATCAGCGGCAGCGGAAAGAGATTCAGAGAGTGTCCTGACTTTGCGTGCCGGTCAATAGAAGGGGGCACCGAAGGGCCAGTCAGCGCTTTTCTTTGGATTTCAAAAACCGTTTCTTTCCGAAGTGCGAAGGATAGGCGCATAGGGGCGCTTGGAGCGGAGCGGATTTTGCAAACAAAATTGCAAAGCAATTTCGTTTGCGAAAGGAGCCGCAGCGAAAGCAACCCGGCCATGCGCCCAATCCGCAGCATGACATCGGCGCACACAAAAGAAATGGTTTTTGGAGAATACGTTCCCAAGGGCGCCAGCCCTTGGCTTTTGGTTCCTTTTTGTGCGCACAAAAAGGAACTCGCCGTCAGGCGAAACCTGACCCCGGAAAGCCGGGACGGCTTTTCCCACCGTTTCTTTTGGCGCATACAAAAGAAATGATTTTGGGTCATTACGTTTCCCAAAGGCGAAGCCTTTGGATTCCGGTTCAAGGGCGCCGGCCCTTGGCCCCTCCTCCCTTTGGGGCGAACATAAAGGGAGCGGCGCAGGGCCCGCCCCTGCGCCCTGCCGCCCTGGGCGGCAACTGAACATAAGGACTGATCTGATTTGGCAAAAAAACGAACTCCCGAGCACAGCGGGTCGAAAAAGGTGGACGACTCCAACGTCATGGGCCTGCGGGCCCAGGTGCTGGAGCAGCCCATCACCGAGGCGCTGGAAGTCAACTATATGCCCTACGCCATGAGCGTCATCGTCTCCCGGGCCATCCCGGAGATCGACGGCTTCAAGCCCTCCCACCGCAAGCTCCTCTATACCATGTATAAGATGGGGCTTTTGAATGGCGGGCGGACCAAGAGCGCCAACATCGTGGGACAGACCATGCGCTTGAACCCCCACGGCGACGCCGCCATTTATGAGACCATGGTGCGCCTTTCCAAGGGGTATGGGGCGCTGCTGACGCCCTTTGTGGACTCCAAGGGAAACTTCGGAAAAGTCTATTCCCGGGATATGTCCTATGCCGCCAGCCGGTATACGGAGGCAAAGCTCAGCCCCATCTGTGCCGAGCTCTTCCGGGACATCGACTCGGATACCGTGGACTTTGTGGAGAACTACGACAACACCATGACCGAGCCGGCGCTGCTGCCTACCACCTTCCCCAACATCCTGGTCAGCGCCAATTCCGGCATCGCCGTGGGCATGGCCTCCCAGTTTTGCGGCTTCAACCTGCGGGAGGTGTGTGAGACCACCGTGGCGTATCTCAAAAATCCGGACTGCACCCTCAGCGATACCCTCATTGCGCCGGACTTTCCCACCGGCGGCGAGCTGATTTACGACGCCGCCGCCATGGAGGAGATCTACCGCACCGGCCGGGGCAGCGTCCGGGTCCGGGCCCGGTACCGCTATCTGAAGGCGGAAAACCTCATTGAGATCTATGAGATCCCCTATACCACCACCACCGAGGCCATTTTGGACAAGGTGGCAGAGCTCATCAAAGCCGGTAAGGCCAAGGAAATTGCCGACATGCGGGATGAGACGGACCTGACGGGTTTGAAGCTGGCCATTGATCTCAAACGGGGTACCGATCCGGACAAGCTGATGGCCAAGCTCTTCAAGCTCACCACGCTGTCGGACACCATGAGCTGCAACTTCAACGTGCTCATCGGCGGACAGCCCCGGGTGTTGGGCGTCCGGGCCCTTTTGGAGGAGTGGTGCGCTTGGCGCACGGAGTGCGTCCGCCGGCGGGTCTACTTTGTGCTGCACAAGAAAAAGGACAAACTCCATCTG
>JAHZFC010000035.1 GCA_019421525.1 Clostridiales bacterium | reverse complement strand
GAAAACAGATCTCAATTTCTTCGTACCTGACGGCGCAAACTCTGCGAGGCTTTTTTGACAAGCTGAGGGCCGCAGTATCTGCGGCCCTCCCTCTTGTTCGACCTGTGGTGATGCCCTGCCCTGGATGGGGCCGATCCTACGCCCCGTCACAGGACGACCCGCAGGGTGATCCACCCCTCCGCCATCTCATACCGGTACAGAGCGCCGTACTTGGCGCAGAAGGCGGCGATGGACTGGGTGCCCAGGCCGTGCCCCGCCCGGCCGGAGATCGGCAGCCCCCGGTCATCCAGCCGGACGGGGACTGCACAGGGGTTTGCGACCTCGAACATGAGACCCGGCCGGCAGATCACCTTGCATCGCAGCTGCCGCCTCTCCACTGGCAGCTGCGCGCAGGCATTGATCCCATTCTCCAGTGCGTTGGCGAATACGATCGCCAGCTCCCCTTCGTCCACCGGCAGCTGCTCGGGCAAAACGATCTCCGCGTCTACCCGGATCTCCTGCCGCCGGGCCTGGTCGAAGTAGGAGGCGAACACCGCGTCCAGCACCGGGGGCCGGCACCAGTGCACCGGCCCGGCCTCGTCCAGGCGCTCCTGGGCGTCATCCAGGAATGCCCGCGCCTCCTGGGGCCTCCCCTGCCGGACCAGAGCCTGGGCGGCCTGGAGCCGGTGGCGCAGGTCATGGCGCTCCATCCGGATGGTCTCCTCAGCCTCCCGGACGGCAACCAGCCGCTTCTGGAGCCCGGACAGCCGCAGGGCGGACACCGTGGCCTCATGCTGGGCCTCCAGCTCCCGGCTGAGGCTGTTGAGCAGGTATAGACATACCGCATATACTCCCACCATCAGCAGAGACAGCGCCGGCTTGATCACCGTGGCCAGCCGGGATACTCCTGCATATCCGGGGATCAGATAGATGGTGATGGCGTAATGCCCGGCCAGGAGCAGGCACATCAGCCACCAGCCCTGATGGACCTGCCGAAAGACCGCCCTGGCCAGGGGGATCAGGAATCGCAGGAGAAACAGGAACACTGCCGCAGTCAGGACCGCGTAGGTCAGGGTCAGTGTCCACAGCGAGCCGCCGGAGACCGCATAGACCAAAGCGGCTCCCTGCTGGATCAGAAAACAGAACAAGATCGCGGACAGAAGATGGAACACCATCTGCCAGCCCCTGTTCCGGCTGAGGTAGATGAACAGCGCCATCTGGGGCAGGTGGACCATCAGGGAGTAGACCCTCACCAGAGCCTCCAGACCAAAGACGTGGTAGACCAGCGCCTCCGCCCCCATCTGGAGGGCCATGAGGGTGTAGGCGATGAGGATGGTCCGCCAGCGGGGAAAACGGCTTTCCGTGAACAGCAGTACCATGGTGGTGCCCAGCACCGTGAAATACAGCATGATCCACAAGCTGACCGGTTCTGTCAGCATCGCTGGTTCACCCTCCCCTCAGCCAGAATTTGCCCCAGGCGTCTTTGAACGCCGCCACAGCCGCCCGGGGCAGGGGGACCGTCTCGCCGCTGTCCAGCAGGGCGGCAGCCCCCTCCACCCCGGTCACATGGGCCAGGTCCACCACCAGGCTGGCCCCGCACAGATAGAAGCGGGGGTCGGCCAGCAGCGGGGCCGCCGTCTCCCGGAAGGAGCCCCGCAGGGTCCGGGAGTCCACTGTGCCGTCGGTGCAGTGGTAGCGCATGACCCGGCCCGCCCGCTCGGCGTACAGGATCTGTTCAAAGGGGATGTGCCGGGGCCCGCCGGCCGTGGATACCACCACTCCCTCCTGCCGACGCCTCCGGAGCTTGTCCGTCACCCGGTCCA
This sequence comes from Clostridiales bacterium, assembly GCA_019421525.1. Taxonomy (GTDB): domain Bacteria; phylum Bacillota; class Clostridia; order Oscillospirales; family Oscillospiraceae; genus Enterenecus. The sequence goes on along the minus strand of JAHZFC010000035.1, from coordinate 13,174 downwards.
GCACGGAAAAGAGCTTGTCCCGGTCCACCGGCTTGAGCAGGTAGAAAAAGGCCCCCACGCCGTAGCTGTCGGCGGCATACTCGTTGGATACGGTGAGGAAAACGATCTCGCCCGAGGCGCCCATCTCCCGCAGCCGCTCGCCTGTCTGGATGCCGCTGATCCCGGACATCATGATGTCCAAGATATACAGGTCAAAGCCCCCGTCCTCCCATGCGTCCAGCAGGGCCTCTCCCGAGGAGAAGGCCGCCGTGCGCAGCACGCTCCCCGGCCGCCGGGCCCCATAATCCGCCAGCAGGCCCTCCATCTTGGCCAGCTGCTCCTGGTCGTCGTCACACAGCGCCACTGTCAGCATGCTATGACCTCCTCCCCTGGCCGCCCGGGCCGGACAATTTGACGCAGGATCCGACCAATTCTGCGCAGATGCCCATAACAGCCTGATCTGGCGGTATAATCAGCTATATCTATGATACCACGATACCACGGTTCGTATCCCGTTGTCAACTGGCTGGGGGCAGCCGGATCCTCCCGTCAGGAGGGACACGGGCCCCGCGGCAGCCCGCGCTCGGGATACGCTCACAAAGGAGGGCGCCCTATGGGAAAGCACATCCGCGATTTTCTGCGCATCCCGCCGGAGATCCGCCCGGAGTTCTGGCAGGACTCCATCCGAAAGGACCGGCTGTCCCTGCTGGTGATCTGCATCATGATCTTCGGCATGGAGATGTACAACATGGCCCGGGTGCTGCTCTGGTCCGACTCCAAGCTGGGGACGGTGAACAACCGCATCTACTTCGGCATGTACTGTGCCCTGTGGCTGGCCGCCGCCCTCTACCTGCTGCTGCAATGGGGGCTTCGCCGGGCGCCGGTCAGGGCACAGTGGGCGCTCCAGTATGCCATGGCCCTTTTCGCCCTGCTCTGGCACGTTTGCATCAACGCCTATGATCTGTACCGAGACCCGGCATCGGAGACCACCATCTTCATCACGGCGGTGCTGGGCCTGGCGGTGTTCATCCAGATGCCCAGCGGATACAGCTTTTTCACCTATGGGGCGGCCTATGGTCTGTTCATGGCCCTGGCCGGGCACCGCCTGCCCAGTGGGGACCAGCTCAATCTGACCTTCACCTCCATCGTGGCTCTGGCCGTGTCCCTGACCAACTGCCGCCACGCTGTGGTCACCCTCTCCCAGCGGAAAGAGATCGGCCTGATGAACCAGCGGCTCCAGGCCCTGGTCCAGACAGACCCTCTCACCGGGCTGCTGAACAAGACTGCCTTCCAACGCAGCGTGGAGCTCCACCTGAACCAGGCGGGACAGGGGGCTGAGACCGCCCTGATGATCCTGGATCTGGATGATTTCAAGGCGATCAACGACCGCCATGGCCATCCCTGCGGGGACTACGTCCTCAAGGAGACTGCTCTGAAGCTCCAGGCCCTCTTCCCCGAGGCCGTCGGAGTGGGCCGCATCGGGGGCGACGAGTTTGCCGTTGCCCTGGCCGGCGCCTCTCCCCGGCAGATCGAGGCGGCGGCCCAGCAGGTGGTCCGTGACATTACCTGCATCCGCTGGCGGGGGCAGGATGTGGGCGCCTGCTGCAGCCTTGGCGTATGCTTCTCCAGCCGCCCCGGCGACACCTACGACGCCCTTTATGGGCAGGCAGATCAAGCCCTGTACCAGGCAAAGGCCGAGGGCAAGGGCCGCTGTCTCCTCCGGGAGCTGGACCGGCACTGACGCGCCGCAGACGGGCATCTGCGGCGCGTTTCGTCTTTCCTGTCCATCGACGGAAACCTTGAAATTTTTGGCTGAGCACTATACCATCTCAGGCTATGATGTGCTATAATAGGGATAACATGGAAAGATCTTGGGCGGATCTGCCGGATCGTCCGCCCTGCCTCCGGGACAAGCGGGCCGGTCCGGGAGACATACCTATCCTGCATGGCACAGAGGGCTCTCGTGCAGGCATCGATCTGAGGGATCTGTATGGGACAAGCAAATCTGACACCGTCAGCCAACCACGACCTGCGCCACCGCTTCGAGGAATTGCAGCGGCGCGCCTCAAAGGATGCCCTCTCCGGCCTGCTCAACCGGGCCACAGTGGAGCATTGCATCAAGCAGCGCCTGGCAGAGATGGCGCCGGAGGATACCTGCGCCCTGTTCATCGTGGATCTGGACGATTTCAAAAAGGTCAATGACACCTTGGGCCATCAGGCGGGGGACCAGGCGATCCGCAAATCGGCCCAGCTCCTCTCCGGTCTCTTTCGGGCCAACGACATCGTGGGCCGGCTGGGCGGAGATGAATTTGCCGTTTTCCTGTGCGGGCAGATCACAGAGGAGCTGGCCCGGGAGACGGGGATGAAGATCTGCCAGGCCCTCCAGCTGGCCCTTGGCGACGGCCCAGTGGTGGAGCTGACCGCCAGTGTGGGCATCTATCTGTCTGGCGGCGGCCAGCAGTTCGAGGGGATGTACCAGTCGGCCGACCTGGCGCTCTATAAGGCCAAAAAGGCGGGAAAGCACGGCTTCTGCCTCAAGTCCCACGACCCCTACCAGGAGGCGAGGGGCAGCGGCTTCCGCCCTGTCAGCGCCATCCCTCTCAGCGGACTGCTCAAGGAGCTGGACAGCGGCGTGGCCCTGCTGGAGATGGGCTCCGTGCCCCAGGTGACCTATGTCAGCCCCAGCTTCTGCCGCATGATCGGGGCGGAGCCCCGCTCCTATCATCTCCCCGTGCCCCTGTCCGCTCTGATCCACCCGGATGACCTGCCCTCGCTGGAGCAGGCCATCCGGGTGGGTCTCCAGGCGGGCCAGGCGGTGGAGCATACCCACCGGGTCATCTCCGGAGATAGTGAACGCTGGCTCTGGTGGCACATCCGGGCAGCGGTCATCGACCACGACGGGCCCGCCCCCGTCATGATGGTCACCACCACCGACATCTCCCGCTTCAAGGAGAGCGAACAGCGGCTGGCGGAGATCAACCAGCGGCTCCAGACCGCCTTTGACCAGACCACCCAGCGGGTCTGGGAGGTGGATCTGCTGACCAAGACCTTCACCGCTTTTGACCGGGACGGCACCTCCCGCGTCCTGGAATACCGGGGGATGGACTTCCCGGCCCGGCTGATCGACAGCGGGCGGGTCCACCCCAACTCCGCCGCCCGTTTCCAGTCCTTCGCCCAAGAGCTGCTGCGCGGCCGTTCCCAGGGCTATGGACACTTTATCCTGCGGCGTCAGGACGCCAACAGCTATGGCTGGGCGGCCCTGTCCTACCGGATGCTGTTCGACGAGGCGGGCCAGGCGGTACGGGCGGTGGGCATCGTAGAGGACCTGTCCAAGAGCCTTTCCGAGCAGGACGCCGACACCCCTCTGCGGCGCCCCCTGCCGGAGGGGCTGCTGGCCGACCTGATGGCCCGGATGCGGGCCGATCTGACCCGGGACACGGTGGAGGCCCTCTGGGCTGAGGGGAAGGACCTGAGCGCCCAGGTCCGGGAGACGCCCTGCTCCAGGGTGCTGGCCCAGAGGCGGGAGAAGATCCTTCCCGGCCCCGGCCAGGACTCCTTCCGCGCCAGCTATGACCGCGACCAGCTCCTCCAGCTGTTCCGGGAGGGCCGCCGGTGGCTGCCCGCAGAGTATCCCCGGGCGGACGGCAGCGGGAACATCCGCTGGGTGCGCCATGTGGTGCATCTGACCCAGGATCCGCTGTCCGGCAACGTCCTCGCCCACATCTATCTCATCCGCTCGGACCCGCTCAGCCAGCTGGAGCAGGCCCTGGGCCGGGAGCTTGCTCGAGATGCCGTCACCCAGCTGTTCGCCCCGGAGATGGCTGAAAAGATAGCGGTCTCTGTGTTCCCCGCCCGGGACCCGGGGCGCTGCGGGGTCGTTCTGCTCCAGATCGCCGGGCTGACCGACCAGCCCCATGCGCGATGCCAGGCCCCGGACCAGATGCGCCATGATATCGCCGTGGCCCTGTCCGTTGCCCTCGGCGGCGGCTGCATCCCGGTCCAGTACAGCGTGGACCAGCTGCTCCTCCTCTTCCCATCGGTGCCCTCCACAGAGGACCTGCGCCGCCAGCTCTACGACGCCATCTCCTTTGTCCGCCAGGTGGGCCAGATCCCGGATGTGGACGCGCTGCGCTTCATTGCCGGGGCGGCTGTCCAGCCGTCGGCAGATGCGGACTACCACGGGATGCTCGCCCAGGCCGCCCGGATCTGCCAGCTGTGGTGGAATGCGGCGTCCGACACCGTGGCATTCTCCACCGAGGACGAGGACTACGGCTGGGCGCAGCTGCAGACCGACCAGAAGGGCGACCAGGTGGCGGTCCACTCTGTGGAGATGGAGCGCCCCCTGTCCGCGGACGAAAAGGATGTGGCCTTCCACTGCATCTCCTCCATGCTCTCCGCCGACTCTCTGGACGCCTCGATCTGCGGCGTGCTGCACACCATCGGCAGCTATTACCAGGCAGATCGGGTCTATATCCTGATGTTGGTGGAAAACTGCCATGCGATCACCATGCCTTATGAGTGGGTCAGCGCCCATAAGCAGTCGATCCAGCAATCGGTCTCCGGCGCGCGGCTGGACCGTTTCCCCCTGCTGGAGCGCTGCATGGCCGAGCGGGCCCCGGTCTTTCTCACCCGGACCCGCCCCATCTCCGTTCGGGACAACACTTCCGATGACCGGCCATGGCATTTCACCACATTCCCCCTGATCCGGCATGACCGGGTGGACGGGTTCCTGTGCATCGAAAATTCCAGGCAGCACCCCGGGGACGCCGCCCTGTTCAGCACCCTGATCCCCTATATGCTCCGGGAGCGGGAGAGATTCCAAACCAGCGCCCGTGCAGCTTTGGCCGCGGAGCAGCTCATGGAGCTGCCCGACCTGCGCTCCTATATGGAGACCGTCTATTCCCTCAACTCAGACCGGTACAGCTCTCTCGGCGTCGTCTGTCTGGATATCCCCGGCATGGCCTCGATCAACGGCAGCCTGGGCTTCGAGTACGGCAGCAAGCTGCTGTGGTATGTCTCCAAGACCCTGACGGATGTATTCGGCCCCTCCCTACTCTTCCGGACCTGTGAGGCGGAGTTCATCGCCTTTTGTCCCAACACCACCCGGCAGGTCTTTTTCGGCCGCTGCGGCCGCCTGCGCTCCATCCTCCAGCGCCGATACCCCAAGCGGGTGCGTATGGGACGGACGTGGGCAAGCGGCAGCTTCAACGGCAGGGCTCTGGTGGATGAGGCCCGGCTGGATCTCCAGGCCGGGCAGGATCCGGCGGACTACCGCCTGGAGCCTCCCCTGTCCGTCCAGGATATCTTTCCCTCTGTGCGTGCGGCGGCCGCTGCCGACCGGCTCACCGTCTATTTCCAGCCCAAGATCGATATGCGCACCGGCGCCCTGTTCGGGGCCGAGGCCCTGGTCCGGGGGGTGGAGGAGGATGGGACCATCGTCCCCCCGGGGCAGTTCATCAAGGCCCTGGAGGAACGGGGGAGCATCCGGGACCTGGACCTGTTCGTCATGGAGGCGGCCCTTGCCCAGCTGGACCGGTGGCGTGCGGCGGGCAGGCCGGTCATACCGGTATCTGTCAACCTCTCCCGGGTCACTCTGCTCCACCCGTCCACCCTGGCCTCCATCCTCGCCATCCAGAGCCGCTACCCCCAGATCCCCGCACAGGCGCTGGAGCTGGAGATCACAGAGAGCGCCGGCGGGCTGGAGACCTCTGAAGTGGGGAAGATCGTGGACCGCCTCCGGTCCTGCGGCCTGCGCCTGGCCCTGGACGACTTTGGCTCCCAGTACGCCAACCTTCCCCTGTTCACCACCGTGGAATTCGACACCGTGAAGCTGGACCGGAGCCTGATCGCCGAGCTGGTGGGCAACCCCATCGACCAGATGCTGATCCGGGATATCGTCCAGATCTGCCAGGCCCGGGGGACCTGCTGCATCGCCGAAGGGGTGGAGTCCGATGAGCAGATCGCCGCCCTGCTGGACATCGGTTGCCGGTACGCCCAGGGATATCACTACGATCAGCCGCTCCCAGCGGAGCAGTTTGCCGAAAAATATCTGCGGGACAACGCCCCTGCAGAGATCCAGATCTAATATAAGGAGGAGCGCAGTATGAGCATAACAGAGGAAACCCGTCCTGCACAAAAGAACGATCCCTCCTCCCAGCCGCCGCTGGTCATCGGCATCGGCGCCTCTGCCGGCGGGCTGGAGGCACTGCAGCAGTTTTTTGGCTATATGCCCCCCAACAGCGGCCTGAGCTTCGTGGTGATCCAGCATCTGTCGCCGGATTATAAGAGCCTTATGGCAGATATCCTGGGCAAGCACACGGAGATGTCGGTCTATCAGGCGGAGAGCGGGATGACGGTGGAGCCGGACACCGTCTACCTGATACCGCCCAAGAAGTATATGACGATCCGGCAGGGGCAGCTGATCTTGTTCGACTATGCCCCTGGCACCCTCAACCATCCCATCGATGTGTTCTTCACCTCCCTGGCGGAGGAGAAAAAGGAGCACTCCATCGTGGTGGTCCTCTCGGGCACCGGGTCTGACGGCACCAACGGCGTCAAGGCGGTGAAGGAGCACGGGGGCCTGGTCATCGCCCAGGCGCCGGAGAGCGCCAAGTTCGACGGCATGCCCCGCAGCGTCATCAACACCGGCCTTGCGGACTTCGTGCTGTCCCCCGAGGAGATCGCCGACGAGATCCTCAACTTCTCCTCCACGCCGGTGCTCCTGCGCGCCCCCCAGAACGACGGCCCTTTGTCCGATGACGACGTGCTCTTCTCCGAGGAGGAGACCCTGTCCCACATCTACACCATCCTGAAGAACGCCAGCGGCATCGACTTCACCTACTATAAGCGCTCCACCATCCTGCGCCGCATCGAACGGCGGATGCTGGTCACCCACACCACCAGCCTGGCCGAGTTCGCCCACCTGCTGGGGGACAGCGCCGAGGAGGTCAACATCCTGGTCAAGGAGATCCTCATCGGGGTGACCAACTTCTTCCGGGACCCGGCCTTCTTTGAAAAGCTCAAGTACAACGCGATCTACAAGATCGTGGAGCGGGCCAAGGAGAACGAGCCCATCCGGGTGTGGTCCGCCGGCTGCTCCACCGGGGAGGAGGCCTACTCCATCGCCATCTTGTTCCGGGAGGTGATGGAGGAGCTCCAGGTGAAGCGGGACGTGAAGATCTTCGCCACCGACGTGGACAGCCGGGCCATCGAGCAGGCTGGGAGGGGCGTGTTCTCAGAGAACATCATCGATGACGTCACCCCCGACCGGCTGGCCAAGTTCTTCCTCAAGCAGAACGACCAGTATGCGATCTCCAAGGAGATCCGGCGGATGATCGTCTTTGCCACCCACAATATGTTCTCCGATCCGCCCTTCGGCAAGCTGGACATGATCGTCTGCCGCAACGTGATGATCTATTTCCAGCCAGTGCTCCGCCGAGGCCTGTTCGCCATCTTCCACTCTGCCCTGAAGAACAACGGCTACCTCTTCCTGGGCAAGAGCGAGACGGCCGGAGAGTATGTCAGCCTGTTCAAGCCCGTGTGCAGCGCGGAGAAGATCTATATCCACAAGGGGGAGGGCAAGGTCGAGTCCCTGACGCCCCCGGCCTTCAATATCCCCAATATCCAGGCCATCTCCCCCACCAGCATCCGGGCAGGGAGCAGCCCCCGGGAGGACCCGGCCGCGGAGGGCATCTACACCAGGTTCCTGGAGCATTTCCTGCCGGCATCCGCAGTGCTGGATGAAAACGACAATGTGCTCCACCTCTTTGGCAACTACACCGACTACCTGACCCTGGCGCCGGGCAAGGCCACGCTGAACTTTTTCAGCATGCTCAACAAGGACCTGACCCTGGTGGCCAACACGGCGCTGAGCCGCAGCCGGGCGGAACAGACGGCCATTACCTACACCGATATCGCCGTGGACTGCCCCTCCGGGCGCAGGGTGATCGACCTGACCGTCCAGCCGGTCCCCAGCGACCAGGACACAGAGCGCAAGCTGACCGCTGTGCTCTTTTTGGAAAACCGCCCGGCGGAGCTGGCCGGCGTCACGGAGAAATACGACCTGGACGCCACGGCCGCCCGCCGCATCGCCGAGCTGGAGCGGGAATTCCAGGTATCCCAAAGCGATCTGCGCTCCACCATCCAGCGGCTGGAGACCGTCAACGGGGAGCTCCAGGCGGCCAATGAGGAGCTGCTCACCGCCAATGAGGAGCTCCAGAGCTCCACAGAAGAGCTCCAGTCGGTGAACGAGGAGCTGTATACTGTCAACACCGAGCACCAGCTGAAGCTTGACGAGCTGACCATGATGACCAACGACCTGTCCAACTTCCTGTCCTCCACCATGATCGGCATCCTCTTCGTGGACAGCAACCTGAACATCCGCAAATTCACCGAATATGTGGGCCGGGAGTTCCAGCTCATGGAGCACGACATCGGCCGCTCCATCCAGATCTTTGCCCACAGCTTCCCGGACGAGGCCATCGAGGACGACTGCAAGACCGTGCTCAAGGACCTGGTCTCCATCGACCGGGAGGTGACGGCCATGAACGGGCGGTACTACACTCTGCGCATCGCCCCTTACCGCACCACAGAGAACAGCATCCGGGGCCTGGTCATCACCATCATCGACAGCTTGGGCGCCCCGTCCGCCCCGGGACCAGAACAAAACGGCGCAGAAAGTCCAGTCTGACCGCTGGGACGATCCTGCCATCCCCGGCACCGGCCTGACAAAAAACAGCTCCCCGGGCTGAGCGATTGCTCAGCCCGGGGAGCTGTTTTCACAGGCCTTAGCCCGGCGGCCAGGTCATATCCCGACCTGCCAGCACATGGAAGTGCAGATGGGGCACAGATTGGCCGGCCTGCTCGCCGCAGTTGGAGACCACCCGGAAGTCGGTGATGCCCAGCTCCTTTGTCACCTGGGAGATGACCTGGAAGCAGTGGGCCACCACGCCGGCGTTCTCCGCCGTGATCTCCCCACAGGACTGGATATGGACCTTGGGGATCACCAGGAAGTGGGTGGGCGCCTGGGGATCGATGTCGTAAAAGGCATATACCGTGTCGTCCTCGTACACCTTGCTGCTGGGGATCTCCCCCGCAGCGATCTTGCAAAACAGGCAGTCTGACATATGATTTCCCTCCTTTTATGGTCTTATATAAGCGATGAAGGTCACTTCGGCCGTTCAAGTCCCGCTGTTCTTTTCGTTGTGGTCTTTCCGGCATAGCGTGACCGCGCCTTGTAGTATCAGCCCTATGATCAAAAATACGCAAACACCGATCAGCACCGCCTCTAACCAGCCGCAGATCTCCTCAAACCCGAGCACGATAGCCGTCAATGCACCAATGAACACCGCAGCTCCCCAAAACGCGCCGATCGCCTCGCTGTATTTCCCGTGCATAAAAGACTCCTTTCCTGTATGGGCGCCGCCAGCTCTATTTCAGCGCACCGGGGCATAGTCGATGACAGAGGTCTCGTCGGTGGCCTCCAGCTTGAAGATCACCGGGCGCAGGCCGTCGTTGCAGGAGCAGATGGCCACCCCGGGGATACGGATCCAATCCCCGTAGTAGAACACATCGTTCCCCGCCCCATGGGCCAGGGCAAACACATACTGGTAGATGGCCTTCCACGCCTCGTCGCACAGGCCCTCCGGCTTGGCGTAGTCGGCGTAGAACACCTGGCCCTCCTTCATCATGGGGCAGGCGGTGAGGCCCTCCGCCCCATACTCTTTGGCCAGCTCCTCGTCCAGGGTCGTCTTCAACACGGTGATCTTTACCTTGTTCATCCGCAATCTTCTCTCCCTTCCGTTCAGCGGAACTGGTTCTGCCCGGGATCGTAGGTGTATCCGATGGCGGCCAGCTTGTGTTCCAGTTCCGCCCGGTCTTGTCCCAGGCTGGCGCACAGCTCGTCCAGGCTGGGGCATTCGTCCCGCAGCTTGGTGTTCACAAAGCTCAGCGCGATCACAGGGTCCTGTGGGATCATACTTCCTCCTGTTCCGGGCTCTCCAGGCCCAGGGTATCATAGTATTCCGCGGAAAAGTTCAGGCGGGCTGGGTCGAAACCAGCTTGCATCGTCTTGACCGTCTTATAGGGGTCGGCGGGCTCAATGCCGAAGGCGGCGGTGATGGCCGCCAGAGCGGCTTTTTTCCGCTCCAGGAGATCCTCCATCCCCTCCCAGGACCGCTCCGACTCCTCCTTCAGGAAGTCCCGAAACCGCCCCTCATCCATCCACCAGATCTGCGAAATGGGGTTTGCATCCCCGCAGAAGAGGACAAAGGACAGGAACTGCCGGAAGTCCTCTGCCACCGGCAGCACATAGCTTCCCGGCTCCCCCATGGCGGGGTCCACACAGAACACCCGCTCGTCCCCCGGCAGGAGGATGAAGTGGACGCCGTCACAGCCGATGCGGCCCACCGGCTCCCCGCCCACCGGGTCGCAGAAATAAGGCTCCTGGGGCACACCGGGCTCCATGAGGCCGATGGCCTCAAAGTCGATATCCAGGGCGGCGAACCGCGCCAGATCTTCTCTGCTCGACACTACATTCTCCCTTTCATGCCACCCGTTAGACGCACCATCTCCCAGGACCATGCCAGACCAGGCGCACCATGGGGGGTGCATCATCTGGCAAATTTGGGGGCACCAGGGCGGAGCCCGCCGAAGCGAAGCGCTGCGCCGTCGTGAGCAGCCCGGATGGACCGGAGCGAGGACGAGCGCAGGGCCGCCTTGCGGCCCGCAGACCAGTCCGAGGCGGAGGGAAGCCGGGCGTCGTGAACAGGCCAAGCGTGACACCGGGAACCGCCCAGCCGTCGTTCTTGTGCGCCGGAAAACCATCGGCGCACTCTAACTGACGCCCTCGTGCCCTTATTTGGGTCTCTTAAGGGGAAGATCCTAAGGACGCAAAGCGTCTGTCCGGATCTTCCCCTTAAGCCTGTTTTTGGGTACTTTTTGCAGGAGCGAAAAGTACCTCGCCCTCAGGCGAAACCTGAGAAAGGCCCGGGGTGTCTTACACCCTCAATTTCTCAGCTACAAAATTGTCCACAGCGGCCAGCGCATCGTCCAGCTTCACCACGTCGCTGCCGCCGCCCATGGCGGAGTCGGGCTTGCCGCCCCCCTTTCCGCCGCAGATGGGGGCGATGGCCTTGATGATATCCCCGGCCTTCACGCCCTTGGCCACCGCGTCCTTGCCGCAGGCGGCCAGGAAGGTGATCTTCTCGCCGTTCACCGCGGCCAGCACCGCCACCACAGAGGTGTCCTTGTCCCGGAGGAAGTCGCCCATCTTGCGCAGCCGGTCTCCGTCCGCCTCGGGCACCGTGGCGGTGATCACCTTCAGCCCGCCCAGGTCGTGGGCGGCGAAGAGGAAGCGCTCCGCCTCGCTCATGGCCTCCCGGGCCTTGAAACGCTCCACCAGCTGGTTGAGCTGCCTGATCTCTCCCATGGCGGCCTCCGCCTTTTCCCGCAGCTCGCCGGGCTTGGCTTTCAGGGCGGCGGCAGCCTGGAAGATCAGGTCCTGGTTCCGGTTCATGACCTCCAGAGAGACCTTGCCGGTGGTGGCCTCGATCCGGCGCACGCCGGAGGCCACGGAGAACTCGCTCTGGATGTGGAACACTCCCACCTTGGCGGTGTTGTCCAGATGGGTGCCGCCGCAGAACTCCACGGAGTAGCCATCCCCCATGTCCACCACCCGGACGGTGTCGCCGTACTTCTCGCCGAACAGGGCGATGGCCCCGGTCTTTTTGGCCTCCTCCAGGGGCATCACCTTGGTGTGGATGTCATAGCCCTCCAGAATGGCCTCGTTGACGATAGCGTTGACCTGGCTGAGCTCTTCCGCGGTCATGGCGGAGAAGTGGGTGAAGTCGAAGCGCAGCCGGTCGGCCTCCACCAGGGAGCCCGCCTGGTGGACATGGTCGCCCAGCACGGTGCGCAGGGCCTTGTCCAGCAGGTGGGTGGCGGAGTGGGCCCGCATGACCGCCTTCCGGCGCTCCTGGTCGATGGCGGCGGTGACGGTGTCCCCCAGCTTGAGGACGCCCTCGGTCACCTTGCCGTAGTGCATATACTTGCCGCCCTTGTTCTTCTGCACGTCGGTGACCTGGAACAGGCAGCCGTTCTCCCCGCTGACGGCGATGGTGCCGTGGTCGGCCACCTGGCCGCCCATCTCGGCGTAGAAGGGGGTCTTGTCCAGCACCACGATGCCCTCCACGCCGGGCATCAGCTCCTCGGCCTGCTCGTTCTCCACCACCAGGGCAACTACCTTGGCATCAGTGATGGTGTTCTCGGTATAGCCCACAAACTCGGTCTCCGGCACGTCCTTGCCGAACTCCACGCCGGCCCAGCCCAGGTCGCCCAGGGCCTCCCGGGCCTTCCGGGCCCGGGTCTTCTGCTCCTCCATCAGGGTGTCGAAGGCGGCCTTGTCCAGCTCCATGCCCTCGTCCTCCACCATCTCGATGGTCAGGTCGATGGGGAAGCCGTAGGTGTCATACAGCTTGAAGGCGTCCGCCCCGGAGAAGGTCTTCTCCCCCCGGGCCTTGTGCCCTTCCAGCATCTCCCCGAAGATCTTCAGGCCGCCGTCGATGGTCTTGGCGAAGTTCTCCTCCTCCACCCGGATGACCTTGGTGATATAGTCCTGGCGCTCCCGCAGCTCGGGGTAGTGGCCCTCGTTCTCGTAGATGACGGTATCGCACACCTGGTAGAGGAAGGGCTCGTTGACGCCCAGCAGCTTGCCGTGGCGGGCGGCCCGGCGGAGCAGGCGGCGGAGCACATAGCCCCGGCCCTCGTTGGAGGGCAGCACCCCGTCGCAGATCATGAAGGTGGCCGAGCGGATGTGGTCGGTGATCACCCGGAGGGACACGTCCTTCTCATGGCTCTGGCCATAGTGGGCGCCGGTGATGTCGGACACCTTGTGGGTAATGTTCATGACAGTGTCCACGTCGAACAGGGAGGGCACGTTCTGGCACACGCAGGCCAGCCGCTCCAGGCCCATGCCGGTGTCGATGTTCTTCTGCTTGAGCTCGGTGTAGTGGCCCTCCCCGTCGTTGTCGAACTGGGAGAACACCACGTTCCACACCTCGATATACCGGTCGCAGTCGCAGCCCACAGTGCATCCGGGCTTGCCGCAGCCCCACTCGGGGCCCCGGTCATAGTAGATCTCGGAGCAGGGGCCGCAGGGGCCGGAGCCATGCTCCCAGAAATTGTCCTCCTTGCCGAA
>JAHZFC010000034.1:14348-15380 GCA_019421525.1 Clostridiales bacterium | reverse complement strand
GTTTCTTTTGGCGCATACAAAAGAAATGGTTTTTGGAGAATACGTCCCAAGGGCGTCAGCCCTTGGCGCTTGCAGTCCGCCGCGGCCGTCCCCCGGCGTGCTTTTGCCTTCTTTTCGCACGGGCGAAAAGAAGGTCACCGTCAGGCGAAACCTGGCCGTTTCCTTTGGCGCATACAAAAGAAATGGTTTTTGGTAAATACGTCCCAAGGGCGTCAGCCCTTGTCTTTGCCTACTTTCTGTGCGCACAGAAAGTAGGCCGCCGGAGGCTATGGAATGGCCTCACAAAATTTATGTTGACAAAAATGTAAAGTATGCTATACTAAAACTGTAAAGTAAGCTTGACATTTCAAGAGGGGAGGGATGGCCTTTGAAAAACCGCATCGCCGAGCTGCGAAAGGCCCGGCGCATCTCCCAGGCGGAGCTGGCCGACGCGGTGGACGTCACCCGGCAGACCATCATCTCCCTGGAGAATGGGCGGTATAACGCCTCCCTCCTGCTGGCCCACAAGATCGCCCGGTATTTTGAGCTGACCATCGAGGACATTTTTCTGTTTGACGAGGAGGAGTCCCCATGAAACCTGACTTTTGCCAAGACCGTTATCTCGCCGCCGGACTGGGTCTGTTCGCCGCCTGTCTGGCTCTGGGCAGGTTCGCCCCCACCGTCTTGGGCCAGTTCCTGTCCGGGGCGCTGGCCGGGCTGTCCCTGCTGCTCATTTGGGTCAGCATCCTCCGGAGCACCCGGCGGGGCCGGGCCCTGCTGGCCCGGGCGCGGCGGTCCAAATCCCGCCTGCTGGGAAGGGGGGCATGACCATGCCGGCCTGTCTGTTTCCCTCCGCCGATTTTGAACAGTCCCTCCGCCGCCGGCGGCTGGCGGGGGTCGGCCTGATCGCCCTGGGGACCCTGGGCTGCCTGTGCTATGTTCTCTTCCTCCGGGTGGGCGGCGCCCTGTCCGACTATGCCCGGAGCTTTTACCTGGGATTCAGCTGCGGCCTGGCCCTGGCGGAGATGATTGCCTCCCTGAGCAAACCAACGG
>JAHZFC010000034.1:12862-14338 GCA_019421525.1 Clostridiales bacterium | reverse complement strand
TGCTGAGCCACCCTCAGGCCCGCAGGAAGGCCAGGATCCGGGAGCAGGACGAGCGCTCCCGCACCATCGCCGCCCAGGCCTGCCAGTTTGCCGGGCTGCTCACCTTCTACCTGTGCGCCGCCGCCCTGCTGGTGGCGGTGGCGGTCAACCATACCGCCGCCGTGGTGCTGCTGTGTGTGATGGCGGTGTACGCCGCCGCCTTTGTGTGCGCCAGCGTTGTGCTGTCCAAACGGCTGTGATCTGGAAAGGAGGCCCCGCGATGAAACCAAATGACCGGAACGTTTCCCGCCGCCTGCGCCGGGAAAGGGCAGCGGGCGTCCTGCTGATCCTGCTGGGGATCCTCCTGTCTGTTGTGGGCTTCTCCGTCCGGCTGACCCACTTGGAGCAGGATGAGTCCTTCCACTTTGCCTGGCAGATGTTCGCCGCTCTGGCCCCCGTCCTCTGCCTCAGTTACGGCATCCCCCTTTTGCTCCGGGCCCGGAGGCTGCTGCGCAGTCCGTTCTATCAGAACCAGGCCCGCATTGAACAGGAGGACGAGCGCACCCAGCTCATCGAACAAAAAGCCTGGGCCTTGGCGGGCCGGCTGCTCGCCGGGGCGCTGGCCCTGGGGATGCTGACCGCTCTGGCCCTGGTCCAGCTGGCCGTGTTCTGGACCTGCTTTGCCCTGTACCTGTTTTGGAGGGTGGGCATCCAGCTCCTGCGCCGTTGGTATGAGAGACAGCTGTAAAGCCTATTTTCAGGAGGGGATCCCATGCCCCAGTCTGATACATTCTTGAAGGTCCGCTACCTCACCCTGCCCATTTCGGAGGAGCTGGCGGGCACCGAGGTCAACACCCTGCTGCGCCGCCGCTTAGGGCTGTCCGGCACGGTGCTGCGCCGCATCAAGTGGCTGCCCGACGGCATCACCGTGGACGGGGAGCGGGTGAATGTGCGCTGCCGGGTGGCGGCGGGCCAGGTGCTGTCGGTGCGCCTGTCCGACCCGGACGGGGCCGAACAGCCCCTCCCCCGCCCCGGCCCGCTGGACATCGTCTATGAGGACGAGGACATCGTGGTGGTCAACAAATCCCCCGGGGTGCTGGTCCACCCCAGCCACGGCCACTTCGACGACACGGTGGGCAACTTCCTCATGTGGCATTACCGGGAAAACCGGGAGGCCGCCGGCTTCCACCCGGTCCACCGGCTGGACAAGGGCACCTCCGGCCTGCTGGTCATCGCCAAGCACCCCCACGGCCAGGAGAGGCTGAAAAACCAGCTCCACACCGGCGCCTTCCGCCGGGTGTACCTGGCGGTGTGCGACGGTATCCCCCAGCCCCAGGCCGGGACCATCGACGCCCCCATCGGCCGGGTGGAGGGCTCCCTCATGGCCCGGCAGGTGGAAGCGGCAGGCCAGCCTGCCCGCACCCATTACCGGGTGCTGGAAACTGTGGGCGGCCGGGCCCTGGTGGAGCTGGAGCTGGACACCGGCCGCACCCACCA
>JAHZFC010000034.1:0-12852 GCA_019421525.1 Clostridiales bacterium | reverse complement strand
CGGGGACTTTCTCTACGGCGCTGAGACAGAACTTATCTCCCGCCCCGCCCTCCACTCCGCCCGGCTGGAGCTGGCCCATCCCATCACGGGCGCGCCGCTGTCCCTGGCCGCGCCGCTCCCATACGATATCAAATCACTCATATCATGACTGGAAAAGGAGTTTTTATCATGGCAAAAAAGGAAAAACGCTTTGAGATCATCCATGAGGAGGGCAACGGCCTGTCCATCGCTTACACGGTGTTCCTGGACACCGCCACCGGGGTGCAGTACCTCTTTGCCCAGTCGGGCTACGGCGGCGGCCTCACCCCCCTGCTGGACAAGGACGGCAAGCCTATGACCTGGAACGTATAACTCCCGCCGGGTCCCAAACCTCGCACGCTATGTATCCTCTGGACAACGCCCCGTGTTCTGCGAACATGGGGCGTTGTTGTAAAAAATGTTTCCTCCCCCTGTGACATCTCCCTCCCAAACTGCGTCTGGATGGGTGAAAGGGCCTTTTCCAACTGCCAAGGAGGTGCGTCCATGGACGACGAGCATATCATCCAACTCTATTTCGCCCGGGACGAGGGCGCCATCCAGGCCACCCAGGACAAATACGGCCCCTACTGCTCCGCCATCGCCCGCAACATCCTGGGGGACCCCCGGGAGGCGGAGGAGTGCGTCAACGACGCCTGGCTCCACTGCTGGAACGCCATCCCGCCCCAGCGGCCCCTGTCCCTGAAAAGCTACGCCGGGCGGCTCACCCGCAACCTGGCGGTCAGCCGCCTGCGGGCGCGGGACGCGAAAAAGCGGGGCGGCGGCCAGGGGGAGCTGGCCCTGGAGGAGCTGGGCCAGTGCGTGTCCGGCCAGCCCACCCCGGAGGACGAGCTGGACCGCCGGGCCTTTCAGGAGTCGCTGGACCGTTTCCTGGACGGCCTGAGCCCCAGGGACCGGGCGCTGTTCGTGGGCCGGTACTGGTACCTGTGCCCCGTCAAAGAGCTGGCCGCCCGCCTGGGCATGAAAGAAAGCCATGTGACCACCCGGCTCCACCGCCTGCGGGGCAGGCTGCGGGACCACCTATTGAAGGAGGGATCTTCACTATGACAAATAAACAGCTATTGGACCTGCTGGGGGAGATGGGCGACCGCCATGTGCTCTCCCCGGACCAGGTCCCCAGGGCCCGGAAGCGCCGGCCCATCCGGGCCGCCCTCATCGCCGCCTGCGTGTGCGCGGCGGTGGTGGGGACGGCCTTCGCAGCCGCCCTGATCTGGGGCACCCCAGTGACCATCATCTTGCCGGACGAGACAAACTATCTGGTGCAGGCCGACATCACGCATCTGTCCCCGGAGGAGTACAGCCCGTCCATCCAAAGCGCCCTGGCCGCCCTGGACCCGGACGACCCCAACTCCGGCAACAACCTCTATCAGGACAGCTGGGCCGACTGCGCGGACTTCCTGGGCTTTGACCTGCTGGGCCATCCCTGGCTGGACTACGGCTATGACTGGAGCGGCTCCGGCCATGACATGACCCCGGATAAAGCGGTGGCCCATCCGTTTTACGTCAATGTCGCCGGGGCGGACGGCCATCTGCAGTGGGCGGAGGTCAGGGCCTCCCGCCGGGTGGACGGCGTGGAGTTCTCCCTGGGGGCCAGCATCTACGGGGAGGGCTATCCCTCCGATATCCCCACCATGGCGGAGGGCTGGGACGCGCCGGGGCAGAGCTATCAAATGGCCTGCGGCCTGGGGGCCCAGATCGTCACCAGCCGGGAGGAGCCCCTCACCCAGGTCTACTTCGCCACCGAGCATGTGCAGTACTGGCTCACCGCCACTGTCGGCGAAGAGGGCGGCGGCCTCGTCCGGGAATATCTGGACCAGTTCTATACCACAGGAGACAATACCTGATAAGACAGAGCGGCGGGGCGTTTGCCCCGCCGCTTTCAAAGGCGCAGCCTTTGAAAAACATTTTCCCGACCCCATTTCTTTTGACAGTCAAAGCAAGGGCAAGGCCCTTGCATCCACTTGAGGCCGTCCCGCCCTCCGGGGGGTGACTTTTTGAATGCGTAAAAAGTCACCAAAAACGCCCTTAGGGGGTACGGTCCCGGATGAAGCTCCGGCCAGAGGCCGGCCGGGCTCCATAGGGCCCGCACCCCCTAAGGACCCCCATTTTTACGGTGGCCCAGGATAGTGTGGTGCATCGTCCTTATTTCCGGCGTTGGGGTAAGCCGACACGCTCTCCCCTAGTTTCCGCTGCCGCTCTCCTGGCAGTTGCAGAAACCTGTCCGGCCCCCAGGGCACGCTTAGTCGCAGCATAGACCTGGCCAGGCGCACATCCGTGGGCCGCAAAGAGTGCTGCTTCTGTGGGCACCAGCGGCAGCGGAAAGCGGCGCTGGAAGTATCCTGACTTTGCGCGCCGGTCAATAGAAGTACGCACCGAAGCATGGCAGGCGCTTTTCTTTGGCGGTCCGACACCGTTTCTTTGCCAAGCGCTAAGCCGTTGTGAGCAGCCCGGATGGACCGCAGCGAGGGCGAGAAACCAAGGACAGCGCAGCTGTCCTGTTTCAAGCCCGAGTCGGAGGGAAGCCGGGCGTCGCGAACAGGCGCAGCGTGACGGCTGGCGCTGTCAAAAGAAATGGGGTCGGGAAAAACCGTTCCCAAAGGCGAAGCCTTTGCCCCCCCTCCCCCGGGGAGGAAATGTGCCCCTCTTGCTTTTTTCCGTCTGAAATGGTAGGATATATGTCTGGAACCGACACTTATCCTGGAAGCGGGGATGCACATGACAACACAGCAGGGGCAAAAGCCCCACACCTTGCAGGACCTGGCTCCCGGCCAGTCCGGCGTCATCCAGGCGGTGGGCAGCCAGCGGGGGGCGGTGAAGCGCCGGCTGGTGGACATGGGCCTGACTCCGGGCACCCAGATCACCGTGAAGAAGATCGCCCCCTTCGGCGACCCCATCGAGGTCAACCTCCGGGGGTATGAGCTGAGCCTGCGGAAAGAGGATGCGGCCAACATCCTCCTGTGCCCGCCGGGACAGGAGCCCCATGAGGCCCACCCGGAGGACCAGCCCCTGGACCGGGAGACCCAGGCGCGGATGAACGCCGCCCACGCCCACCGCCGCCGGGAGCACGGCGGCCCGGCAGATTACGCCTCCCACGACGTACGGGAGATGAAGATCGCCCTGGTGGGCAACCCCAACTGCGGCAAGACCACCCTGTTCAACGCCCTCACCGGCTCCAACCAGTATGTAGGCAACTGGCCGGGGGTGACGGTGGAGAAAAAAGAGGGCCTGGCCAAGGTGGACGGCAGGGACGTCACCATCGTGGACCTGCCCGGCATCTACTCCCTGTCCCCCTACTCCATGGAGGAGATCGTGGCCCGCAACTTCGTGGTGGGGGAGCACCCCGACGCCATCATCAACATCGTGGACGCCACCAACATCGAGCGCAACCTCTACCTCACCGCCCAGCTGCTGGAGCTGGAGCGGCCCATGGTGCTGGCCCTGAACTTCATGGACGAGGTGGAGAAGCGGGGGGACAAGCTGGACATCGCCCGATTGAGCCGCTGTCTGGGGGTGCCCGTCATCCCCATCACCGCCCGGACGGGGAAAAACGTCCAGAAGCTGCTGGAGCAGGCCCACCGGCAGATGCACACCGGCTTCACCGTGGAGCCGGACGACCTGTACGACGAGTTCACCCACCAGATCCACCACGAGGTGGACGAGCTCATCCACGACCGGGCCTATGCCGCCCACATCCCCGCCCATTGGGCGTCCATCAAGCTCATCGAGGGGGACGAGCTGGTGGAACAGGCCCTGGGCCTGGATGATGCCACCCGGTGGAAGGTGGACGCGGTGGCCCAGCGGTATGAGGCGGCCTACACCCTGGGGGACCGGGAGACCCTCATCGCCGACGCCCGCTACCGCTTCATCCAGCGGGTGGTGAAGCTGTGCGTCCAGCGGGGCCGGCCGGCGGACGCCCTCACCCTGTCCGACAGGATCGACGCCATCGTCACCAACAAATACCTGGCCGTGCCCGCCTTCCTGGTGCTGATGCTGGTGATGTTCTCCCTGACCTTCGGGCCGGGGCAGGCCCTGTCCGATGGGGTGGACTGGTTCTTCAGCGACTGGCTGGCCACCCGGGTGGACTGGGCCCTGACCCAGACCGGGGTGGCCCCCTGGGTCAACTCCCTGCTGGTGGACGGCATCATCTCCGGCGTGGGCGGGGTCATCACCTTCCTGCCCCAGATCGCCATCCTGTTTTTGTTCCTGTCCTTTTTGGAGGACTCGGGCTATATGTCCCGGGCGGCCTTCATCATGGACCGGCTGCTGCGGCGCTTCGGCCTGAGCGGCAAGGCCTTCATCCCCATGCTCATGGGCTTTGGCTGCACGGTGCCCGCCATCATGGGCGCGCGCACCATGGAAAATGAGAAGGACCGCCGCATGACCATCATGCTGGTGCCCTTCATGTCTTGCTCCGCCCGGCTGCCGGTGTACGGCCTGATCGCCGCGGCCTTCTTCCCCAATTACGCCGGGGTGGTCATCTTCTCCCTGTACGTGCTGGGCCTGCTGTGCGCCATCGTGTCCGGCATTTTGCTGCGCAAGACCATGTTCAAGGGGGAGCCCGCCGCCTTCGTGCTGGAGCTGCCCCCCTACCGCCTGCCCACCGCCCGCAACTGCCTGATGCACGTGTGGGAGCGGGTGCGGGGCTTCCTGGTGAAGGCGGGCACCCTCATCCTGGCCATGAGCATCGTGCTCTGGTTCCTCCAGTCCTTCGGCATCACCGGCCAGGGGCTCCAAATGGTGGACGACGCCGGGCAGTCCATCCTGGGGGCCATCGGCTCCTTCATCGCCCCTGTGTTCGCCCCCCTGGGCTTCGGCGCGTGGCAGGCGGCGGTGGCCCTGCTGGCCGGGCTGGTGGCCAAGGAGGCGGTGGTGTCCTCCCTGTGCCTGCTCTACGGCTTCTCCACCCTGGACGCTGGGTCCACCATCGCCGCGGCATTGTCCTCCACCTTCCAGACCCCGGTGGCCGCCTACGCCTTTCTGGTGTTCATCCTGCTGTACGTGCCCTGTGTGGCCGCCGTGTCCACCCTGTACCGGGAGATGAACAGCCTGAGGTGGACGGTGCGCTCCATCCTGTGGCAGCTGTGCGCCGCCTGGCTGGTGTCCTTTGTGGTGTTCCAGGTGGGCAGCCTGCTGTTCTGAGGTGAACTATCATGCTGAAATACATCATCTACGCCCTGGTGGCCGTTCTAGTCATCTGGGCGGTGTGGTACCTCATCCGCTCGGTCCGCCGCCAGCTCCGGGGGCAGTGCGGCTGCGGGGGCGACTGTACCGGCTGCACCGGGGAGTGCAGCCACTGTAAAAAATAACACAAGGGCCGTTCCGCAATGCGGAACGGCCCTTTCCTTATACTGAATGATGGAGCCAGACGCGTCAGGACACCGCGTCCAGGGCGGCGATCAGCTCAGGGAGCTCTTGCGGGGTATAGGCGTCCGCAGACAGCTTGACCCCTTCCGTGGCCTGCTGGAAATAGTATCCCTCCCGCTCGATGAATTTTCCCTGAAATGCTCCGGAAATGCAATAACTACCGTCCCCCAGGCCGGAATCGATCAGGAAGAGGACCAGATGCTGCCCCACCTCCAAAGGCGGGACCCCAACAATGGCGCTTCCGATCTCATCAGAGACGCCGCCCTCTTCCACGACAGTCAGGCTGGCGTCGGGCGCGGTCCCCTTGATGGTCTGGATGACGCTGACCTCTGACCAGGTCTGGGGGAAGCCGTCCAGCATGACCACTTCGGTGGAGATGACCTCACATTCCACCACCAGCTGGGAATAGTCGTAAATCTCATCCACTGAATCAAACTCATGGGTCAGGGAAAACGTCCCATCTGGATAGGTCTCCTCTTTGTCGATCCGCTCAATATCCACCGCCGCCGGATCAGAACAGGCGCACAGGGCCAGCAGCAGAACGCCTAAGAGCAACACAGCCAGTTTTTTCATGATCCCACTCCTTCCATTATGAAAATACTGAACTTGACCACTCAATAGAGATATCCCACTCCCCGGACATCGTCAGCAGTGGGAGCGATATATACATCTGTCCCCGGTCCGTAATAGATGTCTGCCCGCATCAAGGCCGTGGATATATCCGAGTGCGCAAGCCCCAGGGCATGTCCAACTCCATAACCGGTCGCATCGTACCTTTCCGCATCCAGGAGGGACCAAACAAATGTCCTCATTTATATATTACTAAAAAATGTTGATATGTCAATTTTTGTGCCCTTTCACCATACCAGATCGTCTATGACCTTATATCAGCCTTCATCAAAACGGCCGCTGCTGCACAACTCGATCCTTTTCCTGCCCAGCCCGCGCCCCGCGGACTGGTGATTTACATTTCCTCCAATTTCTGCTATACTGTCCCTATGTTATGAGAGAGGGTGTTCTACCATGAAAAAACGCATCCTGACCGCGCTCCTGGCCCTGGCCGCCGTGCTGGCCCTGCTGCCTGCCGGGGCGATGGCCGCCGAAGGCGGCCGCACGCCCATCTGCGTGGGCTATGCCGACGTGGACTATCTGGCCGTCCAGATCCTCCAGGAGATCCCCACCCAGGGCAAGTCCGCCACTGAGCAGATCCGGGCGGTGTACGACTGGGTCATCCGAAACTGTGACCGCTATGACTGGGATGGGACCTACTATTTCGACGAGCAGGCCCTGTCCGCCCTGCTGCCCGGCTACCTGACCCAGCTCCAGGCCCAGGTGGACCGGGGGGAGGTGCTCCTCCGCATGGACCTGACCGAGGGGGAGGGCTATACCCTCTACGACTCCAATATGAACCTGGCCTGGCCCGCCTATGAGATGATGCTCAAGCGCACCGGCAACTGCCAGCACTACTCCGCCCTGCTGGCGGTGCTGCTGGGACGGCTGGGGTTCGACTGTCGGCTCATCCCCGGGGAGTTTGTCAACGGCGACGGCTCCACCGTGGAGCACAAGTGGAACTATGTCCTGGTGGACGGGCAGTATTACTGGCTGGATGTGCGCATGGACCACGCCACCTATGCCAGCACCGGCAGCATCAGCTACCAGTACTTCATGGTGTCCAGCACCGAGGAATGGGCCCGGCGCCATCTGTGGGACCACACCTATTCCGACTGGCTGGCCGCCAACGCCGCCGATATCCAGGCCGCCTATGACGAGAGCCGGCTGGCCGCCCCGTCGGAGCCCTGGGGCAAGTGCGACAGCTGGGCCCTGGACTACATGGAGCGGGCCTATGATACCGGCCTCATGCCGGAGCGGCTGTACGGCGAGGACCTGACGGCCCGCATCACCCGGGAGGAGTTCGCCGCCGTGGCCGTGGCCCTGTACGAGGCCCTCTCCGGCCGGACCGCCCCGGCCTACGCCGGGCCCAGCCCCTTCACCGATACCGCCGACCCCGACGTGCTCCGGGCTTATGCCCTGGGGGTGGTCAACGGCGCAGGGGGCGGCCTGTACGCCCCCGACAGTCCTCTGACCCGGCAGGACGCCATGACCATGCTGGGCCGGGCCTGTGAGCTGGCTCTCACCGGGGCGGTGGGGGACGGCTCCGTCCTGGTCTCCGCCGGGGCCACCCCCTTTGCCGATGACAGCGCCATCGCCGACTACGCCAAGGACTACGTCTACTACCTGGTGGCCCAGGGGGCCGTCAACGGCACGGGGAACAACCAGTTCTCCCCCAAGCTGAACATGGACCGCCAGTCCGCCCTAAAGATCGCCGTGGAGGCGGCGGCCAGGGTGTGACAGGGCGTCCCCGTCCGAAAAAACAGAAAGGCGGGCCGCTCCATTTGGGAGCGGCCCGCCTTTGAGTCTGTCGAAAAAGCCTCGCAGAGTTCGCGCCCGTAGGCGCGAAAAAAATTGTGATTCGTTTTCGGCCGCGACATATCGTCACGGCAAAGTCCGTTCCGGGCAAAACACCCTGGCGGGTATTCTGCCCTGCACTCCCTTGCCGCTCCTCCCCCATCCAAAACTGAGAACCGTTTTGGATGGGTTCCCATACGAAAACACTTCTCAGCCCGCAAACGTGCGAACTGGCCGTCCGGGGTCCCCACAAAAGCCCAGCGCAAGCGGGTTTTGTGGGGAGAGGAGGCGCAAGGAAGCGCACGCAGTTTTCACCGCAGGTGGAAACGGAGGGAAGCGGACTTTGCGCCGACGAAGTGCGCTGCGGCGGGCTGCTTTCGCCGGGGATGGGGCTTTGTCCCCGGCGAGAGGCTGTCGAAAACACCTTTTCGGCGGCCTCAGTCTCAATACCGCCGGACCACCGCCACCACCCGGCCCAGGATGGAGCAGCCCTCCCCGTCGATGGGCTGGTACTCCGGACTGGAGTTCTCCGGATAGAGCCACACATGGCCGTTCTCCCGGCGGTAGGTCTTGACGGTGGCCTCATCCTCAAACAGGGCCACCACGATGTCCCCGTTGCGGACCTCCTGCTGCTGGTGGACCACCACCACATCCCCGGGGAGGATGCCCGCCTCCAGCATGGACTCTCCCCGGACCTTCAGGGCGAAGTGCTCCCCGATGCGGCCGCCGGTGTCAAAGGTCAGGTATTCTTCGATGTTCTCCTGGGCCAAAATGGGAGAACCGGCCGCCACATAGCCCAGCAGAGGCACCTGGTCCCGGCGGTTGTGGGCCCCGTCGGTGACGGAGATGGCCCGTGTCTTGCCCTCCGCCTGGGTGATGAGCCCGGCCTGACGCAGGCCCTTGAGGTGGAAGTGGACGGTGGAGGGGGATCGAAGGTCCACCGCCTGGGCGATCTCCCGCACAGAGGGAGGGTAGCCGTGCTCCTGGGTGAAGTCCAGGATGAAGTCGTAGATCTGCTGCTGTTTCTCAGTGAGCTTGCTCATGGAGCATCCTCCTTATGGCACGGGACGTTATCGGTCGCTTCCAGTGTACCATAGCAGGGGGCGGATGTCAAACATTCGTTCTAAACTCTCTCCAAAGTTTTTCCGCCGATGCCCTGATATTTTTGCCAAGTTGCTATTGACATTCGTAAGTATACTGATTAAAATCAAGAAGCATACTAATCATCAGTATCCGAATCATTTTATCCTGACCCGGAAAGGAGGTCTTACCATGTCGGCCCAAGTCAGGCCAGCGTCTGACGTCGACCCCGACTTTCTGCTCCATGCCCTGCTGCGGGCCCATTTCAACGCCCAGCAGTCGGGTCTGAGCAAGAAGGGACTGCCCAACCTGGGCTCCCCCAAGATCCTGTTTGCTCTGATGGGATATCCGCCGGGCGAAGCGCCCTCCCAGAAGGAGCTGGCCGACCGTCTGCGCATCTCGCCGGCCACCATCGCGGTGTCCCTCAAGTCGCTGGAGCGGTCGGGCTATGTCTCCCGCCATACCGACGCCAAGGACGGCAGACGCAACCTCATCTCCATCACCCCCAAGGGGCGGCAGGCCCTGGAGACGAGCCACGAGGTGTTCCAGGCCGTGGACGAGTATATGTTCCACGGCTTCTCTGCCCAGGAGCGGGAGCAGGTGATGGCGTTCCACCGGCGCATGCTGAAAAATCTCTATCAGATCGGCGGCGACATCGATGCCAAGTGTCCCCCTCCGCCGCCTCCCGAAAGGATGGTATAGATCCATATGTTAAGACGACTGATCCCCTACCTCAAAGGGTATGGGCACTATGCGGTGCTCTCGCCTGTTTTGGTGATCATTGAGACCATCTGCGAGCTGCTCATGCCCCTCCAGATGGCAAACATCATCGACGTGGGCATCCCCAACGGCGATATGCGGGAGATCCTCACCTCGGGGGCCATCATGCTTGCGCTGGCGGTCATCGCCATGATCACCGGCACCTATTCCTCCAAGGCGGCCTCCTTTGCCGCCCAGGGCATGGGCGCCAACCTGCGCCGGGCCCAGTTCAACAAGATCACCACCTTCTCCTTCGCGGACATCGACCGCTTCTCCTCCTCCTCTCTGATCACCCGCCTGACCAACGACCTGACCAACATCCAGATGGTGGCGGTCATGTGCCTGCGGATGATCGTTCGGGCGTCCACCATGGTCATTGCCGCTCTGATCCTGGCCTTCCAGCTGGGGGCCGAGCTGGCGGTCATCGTGTGCATCGTCATCCCCATCCTGGCCGTGTGTGTGGGCGGGCTGATGTATATCTGCCACCCCCTGTTCGAGAAGATGCAGAACGCCATCGACAACATGAACGAGAAGATCCAGGAGAATCTGATCGCCATCCGGGTGGTCAAGTCCTACGTCCGGGAAAACCACGAGCGGAAAAAGTTCCAGGGCGCCAACGACCTGTTCACCAAGACCGGCCTGGCCGCGGTGCTGCGCATCGTGCTCATGCAGCCCATCCTGACCCTGGGCATCTCCATCACCACGGTGGTGGTGCTCTACAACGGCGGGCACATGGTGCTCTCCGGTGAGCTGGGAGTGGGCGAGCTGCAGACCATCCTCAACTACATCTTCCAGATCCTCTTCTCCGTGCTGATGGTGGCCATGGCCCTGCTCCAGGTGGTCCGTGCCCAGGCCTCCGCCGACCGTGTGTTCGAGGTGCTGGACACCAACTCCGACATCACCGACGGTCCCCGGATGCCCCTGCCCGAGGCCGGCGCGGACGGCGAGCCCTTTGTCCCCGCCCCCGGCCACGAGGACGACTACCTGCCCCGGCCGGAGGGCCGGGTGGAGTTCCGGGACGTGTCCTTCAAATACCAGGCCGGCGGCACGGGGGAGGATGTGCTCCACCATGTGGACCTGAGCGTGGAGCCCGGCGAGTTCGTGGCCGTGGTGGGCGGCACCGGCACGGGCAAGTCCACCCTGGTCAACCTCATCCCCCGGTTCTATGACGTCAGCGGCGGCCAGGTGCTGCTGGACGGCGTCAACGTGAAGGACTACCCCCTGGAGGAGCTCCGGGGCCGCATCGGCATGGTGCTGCAGAACAACGTGCTCTTCTCCGGCACCATCCGGGAGAACCTGCTGTGGGGCCGGCCGGACGCCACTGAAGAAGAGATGATCCAGGCCGCCAGGGACGCCCAGGCCTATGACTTCGTCATGTCCTTCCCCGACGGCTTCGACACCTATCTGGAGCAGGGGGGCGTCAACGTCTCCGGCGGGCAGAAGCAGCGCCTGTGCATCGCCCGGGCCATGCTCCGCCACCCCGCCGTCCTCATCCTGGACGACTCCACCTCCGCCGTGGACTCCACCACCGAGGGCCTCATCCGGGAGTCCTTCAAGAAGAACCTAAGCGGCACCACCGTCATCATCATCGCCCAGCGCATCAGCTCCGTGCAGTACGCCGACAAGATCGTGGTGCTGGACGACGGCACCATCTCCGCCGTGGGCACCCATGACGAGCTGATGGCGACCAGCAAGATCTATCAGGAGATCTACGCATCTCAGCAGGAAGGGGTGCAGGAATAATGGCACAGCAAGAACGTAAATTCCAAAAGCCCAACAACGGCGGCGGCCCCGGCGCCGGTCCCCGGGGGGGCTATGGCAAGCCGAAGGACCTGTGGGGCACCATCATGCGTATGTTCTCCTATCTGGCCGCCCGGCCCCTGCTCCTGCTGCTGGCGGTGGTGTGCGTCATCGCCGCGTCCATTTTGAACATCGCCGCGTCCTACATGATGCGGCCCATCATCAACAGCATCGAGGCCGCCTTCCTGGAGGGGGCGTCGCTGCTGCCCTCCCTGCTGCCCTCCTGCCTGCAGCTGCTGGGGCTGTACCTGGCCACCGCCGTGTGCACCTATCTCCAGGCCAACCTCATGGCCCAGCTGGCCCAGAAGGGCTGCAACAAGCTGCGCCGGGACCTGTTCGACAAGCTCCAGGAGCTGCCCCTGAGCTACTTTGACCAGCACACCCACGGCGAGCTCATGAGCCGCTTCACCAACGACGCGGACAACGTCCAGCTGGCCCTGGAGCAGAGCGTGGTCCAGCTGTTCTCCTCCGCCATCACCTTTGTGGGCGTGGTGGTCATGATGCTCTATATCTCCCCGGTGCTGTTCCTTTGCACTTTGGTGATGCTGGCGGTCATCCTGGTGGTGTTCAAGCAGCGGGGCCATCTCAGCCGTATGTACTACAAAAAGCAGCAGGCCGCTCTGGGCGCTGTCAACGGCAACATCCAGGAGATGATCGAGGGCATGAAGGTGGTCAAGGCCTTCACCCACGAGGAGGAGGCCAAGGCCGACTTCAACGAGCTCAACGAGGAGTACCGGGAGTCCGCCAGCCGGGCCAACTATTACTCCGGCTCCATCATGCCCATCACCGCCTCCATCACCAACATGGGATACGCGGTGACCGCCGCCGTGGGCGCTGCCCTGGCCCTCACCGGCTTTGATATCGGCGGCCTGGTCACCTACCTCAACTACAACAAGCAGATCACCCAGCCTGTCAACCAGATCTCTATGCAGATGACCACCGTTCTGGCCGCCCTGGCCGGTGCGGAGCGCATCTTCGAGGTCATGGACTCCCAGCCCGAGGTGGACCAGGGCAAGGTCACCCTGGTCCCCGCGGAGAAGGATGCCAACGGCACACTGTCCATCTACACCGGGCGGGAGCACCCCCGCCTGTGGGCCTGGAAGGCCCCCCGTACCGGCGCCATGTCCCTGGTGCCCGTGATGATGGGAGAGGGGGATGCCATGATCGAGCTGGGCCAGGCCAGCAGGCAGGCCGGCAAGCTCACCCTGCTGCCCCCCGGCGTGGACTCGGATGAAGGCATCTGGGTGATGATCGGCGCCGACGGCCAGTTGACTGAGGTGTCCGACCTGGCCGACCTGGCCGGACACGGCTGGGCCTGGAAGTACCCTGACCATTCCGGAGCCCCCTCCCTGCACCTGATCCGGGGCACCGTGCGCAACGTGCCCGGGGAGGACTACTACCTCACCG
>JAHZFC010000033.1:2406-15748 GCA_019421525.1 Clostridiales bacterium | reverse complement strand
AGGGCGGCCGGGCTCCATAGGGCCCGCACCCCCTAAGGACCCCCGTTTTTACGGGAGAGCAGGACAGGGGAATGCAGCGTTTTCCGTCCGGCGCTGAGGTAAGCCGATGCGCCCTGCTCCCGATTTTCGCTGCCGCTCCATTGGCAGTAGCAGAACTCTGCCCGCCCACGGGACACGCCTGCTTCCAGCGCAGCTTTGGCCAGGCGCTCTACCGAGGGCCGCTTGAGAGTTCCGCTTTTGCTGGCACGAGCGGCAGCGGCGCAAGAGGTAGGGGGTGTCCTGACTTTGTGCGCCGGTCAATAGAAGGACGCACCGAAGGGCCGGTAAGCGCTTTTCTTTGGCGGTCCGACACCGTTTCTTTTGGCGCTGTCAAAAGAAATGGGGTCGGAAAAAGCCGCTCCCAAAGGCGAAGCCTTTGGTGTTTAGCGCTTTTTGCAGGGGTAAAAAGTACCTCGCCGTCAGGCGGAATCTGACAGTTTCTTTTGGCAAGACAAAAGAAATAGGGGCGGGGAATAGGCTCCCAAGGGCGACAGCCTTTGGAGGGGCCAGAAAGCAGGGGCTGACGCCCCTGTTTTTTACTTTTTCCCGGCTGTGTGAAGGGGCAGCCGCCGCCAGGCAAAAGCTGCCCCTTGCATATTTCAAAAAGTATGTTATACTGTATGATAAACTGGTCTGTGCTGTATGTTCAGCAAATCCAACAGACCGCATATTTTTAGGAGGTCATACCTTTGTCCGACGACCCGTTGTTATCCATTCTCATCCTGGTCATACTTACCGCGATCAACGCATTTTTCGCCGCATCAGAGATCGCCGTCATCTCTCTGTCCGAGACCAAGCTGAAAAAGCAGGCGGAAGAGGGGGACAAAAAGGCCAAGAAGCTGCTGGCCCTGATGCAGGCCCCCGACAACTTCCTGTCCGCCATCCAGATCGCCATCACCCTGGCCGGCTTCCTGAACGCGGCCTTCGCCGCCGACAGCTTTGCCGAGCCCCTGGCTGACTGGCTCTACACCACGGTGGGCTTCACCGCCCTTCCCATGAGGGTGCTGGACACGCTGATGATGATCGTGGTCACCATCCTGCTGTCCTACTTCAACCTGGTGCTGGGCGAGCTGGTGCCCAAGCGCATCGCCATGAAAAAGACCGAGGGGGTGGCCCGGGCGACAGTGGGCGCGGTATGGGCCGTGGCCACGGTGTTCCGGCCGGTGATCTGGCTGCTGAGCAAGTCCACCAACGGGGTGCTCCGGCTGCTCCACATCGACCCCAAGGCCGATGAGGAAGAGGTCAGCGAGGACGAGATCCGCATGATGGTGGACCTGGGCGAGGAGCGGGGCGCTATCGAGGCCAATGAGAAGGAGCTCATCGACAATATCTTTGAGTTCAACAACACCACCGCCGAGGACGTGATGGTACATCGCACCGATATGGTCATGATCTGGGCGGACGATCCCCCGGACGAGATCCTGCGCACCATCCGGGAGTCCGGGATGTCCCGTTTCCCTGTCTGCGAGGAGGACGCCGACGACATCATCGGCCTGCTCAACACCCGGGATTATCTGCTCAACGCACAGCTGCCCCACCCCAAGTCTCTGAGGGAGCTGCTGCGGCCCGCCTACTTTGTCCCTGAGTCAGTGCGCACCGACGTGCTGTTCCGGGATATGCAGAGCAAGAAGGTCCATATGGCCATCGTGGTGGACGAGTACGGCGGCACCTCCGGCCTTGTCACCATGGAGGATCTGCTGGAGGAGATCGTGGGCAACATCTACGACGAGTTCGACCCTCAGGAGGAGAAGGTCATCGAGCAGCTGGAGGACAATCTCTGGCGGGTGTCCGGCTCCTGTGAGCTGGATCAGGTGGCTGAGGCGCTGGACGTGGAGTTCCCGGAGGATGTGGAGTCCGACACCCTGGGCGGGCTGGTCTTTGCCCAGCTGTCCGCCATCCCGGAGGATGGCAGCCAGGTGGTGGTGGACACCTGCGGGCTGCATATCCAGGTGCAGAATTTTACGGACCGCCGGGTGGAGTGGGCGCTGGTGTCCAAGCTGCCCCCCACCACGGAGAAGCCGGAGGACGAGGAGCCAAAATAAGAGCAAATACAGCGACCGGGCGGGACTTTGTCCCGCCCGCATTTTTTACACAAAATTCATCACTTTAGATATTGTCAAACCGTTCCGGACATAGTATGATTAGCCTGGTCAAATTTGTAACAAACTTGGAACGGTATCAGACAGGAGGAAGATACCCATGAGAAAAACGAAGATCGTATGCACCCTCGGCCCAGCCTCCAATGATGAGGCGATCATCGAGCAACTGATCCTTGCCGGTATGGACGCGGCGCGCTTTAATTTTTCCCACGGCACCCATGAGACCCACCTGGCCCAGCTCACCCGCTTCAAGCATGTGCGGGACAACCTGGGCCGCCCGGTGGCCACCATCCTGGACACCAAGGGCCCGGAGATCCGCATCCGCACCTTTGGCTGCGGCTCCATCGAGCTGAAGGAGGGACAGGCCTTCACCCTCACCACCGAGGACGTGGTGGGTACGGACGAGAAGGTGTCCGTCACCTATGAGAACCTGCATGAGGAGCTCCAGCCCGGCTGTCACATCCTCATCGACGACGGCCTGATCGAGCTGGAGGTCCAGGACATCCAGGGCCGCGAGCTGCACTGCACAGTGCTCAGCGGCGGGGAGCTGTCCAGCAACAAGAGCATCAACATCCCCGGCGTGTCCATCGCCCTGCCCGCTCTGACGGACAAGGACAAGGACGACCTGCGCTTCGGCGTGGAGAATGACTTCGATTTCATCGCCGCGTCCTTTGTCCGGCGGGCCAGCGACGTGGAGGAGATCCGCAAGGTGCTGGCCGAGTACGGCGGGGATGACATCGGCATCATCGCCAAGATCGAGAACCGGGAGGGCGTGGACAACCTGGACGCCATCATCGAGGCCGCCGACGGCATCATGGTGGCCCGGGGCGACCTGGGCGTGGAGATCCCCGCCCACGAGGTGCCCGTCCTCCAGAAGCGGATGATCAAGGCGGCGGTCCGGGCGGGCAAGCACGTCATCACCGCCACCCAGATGCTGGACTCCATGATCCGCAACCCCCGGCCCACCCGCGCGGAGGTGTCCGACGTGGCCAACGCCGTGTTCGACGGCACCAGCTGCGTCATGCTCTCCGGTGAGACCGCCTCGGGCAAGTACCCGGTGGAGGCGCTGGAGACCATGGTGGACATCGCCCTGGCCGCCGAGGGGGCCATCGACTACTGGAAGCGGTTCCGCAACACCCCCTTCGACCACACCACCTCCATCACCGACGCCATCAGCCACACCAGCTGTCTGACCGCCATGGACCTGGAGGCCTCGGCCATCATCACCCCCACTCAGTCGGGCTACACCGCCCGGATGATCTCCCGGTTCCGCCCGGGCTGCGTGGTGGCCGCCCTGACCACCGAGGAGCGGGTGCGCCGCCAGCTGGCCATCTCCTGGGGCGTGATGCCCTACCTGACGGGCAACGTGGACTCCACCGACCGGCTGTTCTCCCTGTGTGTGGACTCGGCCAGGAAGGAAGGAGTGGTGGAGCCCGGCGACACCGTGGTCATCACCGCCGGCGTGCCCATCGGCAAGAGCGGCTCCACCAACCTCATTAAAGCCCAGGTGGTGAAGTAAAGACGCAAGGGCGGCAACCCTTGACCTGTTTCAAGGACTGCGTCCTTAAAGAACGCTTTTTCCGACCCCATTTCTTTTGTCTTGCCAAAAGAAACGGTGTCGGACCGCCAAAGAAAAGCGCCTCCCATGGTCCTCTACGTCTGATTCAACGGCCGGCGCAGAGGTAACAGGGATATTCCCTGCCCCCTGCGCCGCTGCCGCTGGTGCCGACTAAGGAGCTACGCCCTGCGGCCCACGTTAGAGCGCCTGATGCGGAAACCTGCTGGTAGCAGGCGTGTATCGAGGGCCAGGTGTATTGCCACAAGTGCCATCAGAGCGGCAGCGGGAAATAGTGGCTTCGAGCGTCGGCTTACCTCAGCGCCGGAAATAGGATGGTGCATTATCCTATCCTGGGCTCCCGTAAAAACGGGGGCCCGGGGGTGCAGGCGCTATGGACAAAAGCGCGCCCTTGGCGCTTGCAGTCCATCCGCGCCCAACCCCTGGCGCATTTTTGGTTTCTTTTTGTGCGAGCAAAAAGAAACTCGCCGCAAGGCGAAACCTTGCTCCGGAAAGCCGGGACGGCTTTTCCTACCGTTTCTTTTGGCGCCGTCAAAAGAAATGGGGTCGGGAAAAAACGATTTTCAAGGGCGTCAGCCCTTGGTTTTGGTTTCTCTTTGTGCGAGCAAAAAGAAACTCGCCGCCAGGCGAAAGCTGGCAGGTGCCAGAGGCCCGGCCAGGGCCTCGATGGATGGCAAGGGCCCAAGCCCTTGCCAAATCGGGCGGGACGGCCTCCACCGTCCCGCCTTTTTAGAAGGTGTGGTGTTCCGTTGAACATTTTTGATATCATGGGCCCCATCATGGTGGGGCCGTTCCCCAGCGGGCAAGCCCGCCGGGGTCCCCTTTGATTTTGTCTGCGCGGCGGGAATGGATCCCGCCTTGCGCCAAGGTTTTTGCCTACGGCAAAAACGCTTGTACGCCGCATGAGCGGCGGGGCTGGACGGCCCCCTGCCGGCTACCATCTTTTCTAAGGTGTGGTGTTCTCTTGAACATTTTTGATATCATGGGCCCCATCATGGTGGGGCCGTCCAGCTCCCACACGGCGGGAGCGGCCCGGATGGGCCGGGTGGCCCGGCATCTGCTGGGGTCCCGGCCGGTGCGGGCGGAGATCTCCCTGCACGGCTCCTTTGCATCCACTGGGGCGGGCCATGGCACGGACCGGGCCATCGTGGCCGGCCTGCTGGACATGGCCCCCGACGACCCCGACCTGCCCCGGAGCTTTCAGATGGCCAAGGCGGCGGGGATGGAGGTGTCCATCCGAACGGTGGAGCTGCGGGGGGCCCACCCCAACACCGCCGTCCTCGACCTGACCGACCAGGGGGGGCGGACCCTGTCCGTCTCCGCCTCCTCCCTGGGGGGCGGGCGCATCCGGGTCAACTCCATCGACGGGATGGAGGCCGCCTTTTCCGGTGAGCTGCCCACCATCATCATCCGAAACGAGGACCGGCCAGGCATCGTCTCCGAGGTCAGCCGGGCCCTGTCCCGCAGGGGGGCCAACATCGCCACCATGCAGCTCTACCGGGACCGCCGGGGCGGCCTGGCGGTGATGGTCATGGAGTGCGACGACCCGCTGCCCGACGGCCTGCGGGACGAGCTGGCCGCTATGGACGGCGTGGTCCGCTGTACCTGCCTTGAGCTGGAGGAGGGGTAAGTATGTCATTTCAATCGGTAGAACACCTGCTGGAGGCAGGGCGGGAAAAGCCCCTGTGGCAGGCGGTGCTGGAGGACGACTGCCGGGACCGGGGCGTGGCCCGGGAGGACAGTATGAAGCGCATGACCGCCCTGTGGCGGGCCATGGGGCAGTCGGTAAAGGACTACCAGGCGGAACGCCGCTCCCCCTCCGGCCTGTCCGGCGGACAGGGGGCCAGGATGGCCGCCGCAGGCGATACGCTGTGCGGGCCGTTTTTGCAGTCTGTCATCGCCACCGCCCTGAAGGTGGGGGAGCACAACGCCTGCATGGGCCGCATCGTGGCCGCCCCCACTGCTGGGGCCAGCGGGGTGATGCCCGCTGTCCTCATCCCCCTTCAGGAGAAGGAGAGCCTGTCCGACCAGGTGATGGTGGAGTGCCTGTATGTGGCCGCCGGCTTCGGCCAGGTCATCGCCGCCCGGGCCTCCATCTCCGGGGCGGAAGGGGGGTGCCAGGCGGAGGTGGGCTCCGCCTCCGGCATGGCCGCCGCCGCCCTGGTCCACGCCCGGGGGGGCACCCCGGAGCAGATGGCCGCCGCCTGTGCCATGGCGCTGCAAAACGTGCTGGGCCTGGTGTGCGACCCGGTGGCTGGGCTGGTGGAGGTGCCCTGTGTCAAGCGCAACGTCATGGGGGCGGTGAACGCCCTGGCCTGCGCGGACATGGCCCTGGCGGGCATCGCCGGGGCCATCCCCTGCGACGAGGTCATCGACGCCATGGCCGCCGTGGGCCGCTGCCTGCCCTCCGCCCTGCGGGAGACGGGAGAGGGCGGCTTGGCCGCCACGCCCACGGGGCGGAAGCTTGCGGAGGGCCAGTCCCTCCCCCATCAGATGTGAAGGAAAGGAGCCTTTGCCATGTATACGTTTGACCACTTCAACTTCAATGTGACCGACCTGGACAAGAGCCTGGCGTTCTACAAAGAGGCCCTGGGCCTGGAGCCCACGGGAAAGACCATCGCCCCGGAGGACGGCAGCTTTGTCATCACCTACCTGGGGGACGGCAGGACCGGCTTCCGGCTGGAGCTGACCTGGATGAAGGACCACCCCCAGCCCTATGACCTGGGGGAGTGCGAGTTCCACCTGGCCATGACCGCGGAGGACTTTGACGCCGCCCTGGCCAAGCACAGGGCCATGGGCTGCGTGTGCTTTGAAAACCCGGACATGGGCATCTACTTCATCGAGGACCCGGACGGCTACTGGATCGAGATCGTCCCCCAGCGGTGAGGGAGCGGGCCGCATCGGGGCCATGGCTCTGACCGCTGTGATACAGGGGAGATAGGGCGGGTCCGGCTGTCTGTCAGTTGACAGCCGGACCTGTTTTCGTTAGAATGATAAGGATGTAGTACCTTTACAGCCGCCTCAGGTCCTGGATGACGCCCTGGATCAGCTTGGAGGGCACCCAGCTGTCCAGAAAGTCTGCCAGCTGCTCCAGCGTCACCGTGCGGGCCGCGCCCTTGACCGGGTGCTTGGCCAGCATGGGCACCTTCCGCTGGAACACCGCGCGGCTGCGGGGGTCATCCCACAGCTCGCCCAGGGTGATCTGGTCGTTCCGCAAGTCCATCGCTTCACCTCCCCACCCAGTATATGCACTGGGCGGGGCATCTTGAACAGGGGGTCCTTATGAGAAAAGAGCGGGAGCGAAAACTCGTCAAAGGCCGTCATGTGGCCAACAAGAAGCTGGTATACACCATCTACTTCACCCTGCGGGTGCTGGTGGTCGTGATGATGGTGGCGCAGTTTTTCAATGGGAATTTTGAAAATGTGCTGCTGTGCGTGCTCACCCTGGTGCTGTTCCTGCTCCCCTCGGTGCTGGAGCGGAGCCTGCATATCGATCTGCCGGACACCCTGGAGATCGTCATATTGCTGTTCATCTTTGCCGCCGAGATCCTGGGGGAGATCCAGTCCTTCTATATCACCTTCCCCTATTGGGACACCATGCTCCACACCATGAACGGTTTTTTGTGCGCCGCCATCGGCTTTGCCCTGGTGGACCTGCTCAACCGCAACGAGCGGGTGTCCCTGAACCTATCTCCCTTCTTCATGGCGGTGGTGGCCTTCTGCTTTTCCATGACCATCGGCGTGATCTGGGAGTTCTTCGAGTTCTCCATGGACCAGATCTTCCTGATGGACATGCAGAAGGACACCATCCTCAACACCATCTCCACCGTCAACCTGGACCCGGACCACGGCACCAAGGCCATCATCATCCGGGGCATCCAGGACGTGATCCTGGTGCTGGAGGACGGCACCCAGATGCCCTTGGGGCTGGGCGGGTATCTGGACGTGGGCATCGCGGACACCATGGAGGACCTGTTCGTCAACTTTGTCGGCGCGGTGGTGTTCTCCGCCATCGGCTTCATCTACGTCAAGACCCGGGGGAAGAGCCGCATCGCTCCCCAGTTCATCCCCCAGGTGCTGGACCTGCCGGAGGAGACCGGGGGTGAGGCCGCGCCCTCTGCGGCGGGAGAGGCTCCCGGCAGCGGAGAGGACGGCGGGAACGGCATTGAAAAATTGGGAGAATGATCCTGCCGGATGTGGTCCATACTATCCTCGTATCCGATATGGAACGCGAGGAGGAAACACACATGTTTGATCAAACCAACCCCAGCATCAAGTGCACAGTGTCCAGCTGCGCCCACCACAAGGACCAGTCCTGCACCCTCAATGAGATCCAGGTGGGCTGCACCCAGAACAGCGTGGGCAACTGCAAGGAGACGGAGTGCTCCTCCTTCCAGCTGGGCGACCACGGCACCAACTGCGGCTGCAACTGACCGGCCTTGACTGGAGCGCAAAGAGGGACGGATCGCCCGTCCCTCTTTGCTTTTTGCCTAAAAATCTGGCGTTTTGAGGCGTTCCTTTGGTATACTAGCGGAAAATTCTGAAAAAGGCCCGGTCCACCGTTGACAAATCCCGCGCTACACGGTATAGTAGCTTTACTACTCTAAAGCGACTACATGCAGTGACCAGGCGAGTAGCCCCCCTGCGTAAGCACAGAGAGAAGGCGGCCGGTGTGAGCCTTCGTGAGCGGGGTGCGGTGAATGTCACCTGAGAGCAGTCCGGCTGAACGGCGCTCCCCGCCCAGTAGGCTGGAACGGTCCCCGCCGTTATCGGGCAATGAGCGTACAGGCCGGCTGGCCTGTAAATGTAGGTGGTACCACGGAGCATGGCTTCGTCCTATCAGGGACGGCGGCCATGCTTGTTTTCTTATCCCGGCAGGGCCCGGGAGACATTTTCAAGGAGGGAGAGATCCAAATGTTGATGAGAGGGTCCCAGATCGTGATGGAGTGCCTGCTGGAGCAGGGGGTGGATACGGTGTTCGGCTACCCCGGCGGCACGATCCTGAACATCTACGACGAGTTCGAGCTCCACGGCTACAAGGAGAAGATCCACCACTACCTGACCAGCCACGAGCAGGGCGCGTCCCACGCCGCCGACGGCTACGCCAGGTCCACCGGCAAGGTGGGGGTGTGCTTCGCCACCTCCGGGCCGGGCGCCACCAACCTGGTCACCGGCATCGCCACGGCCTACTACGATTCGTCCCCGGTGGTGTTCATCACCTGCAACGTGTCGGAAAACCTCATCGGCAAGGACTCCTTCCAGGAGGTGGACATCACCGGTATCACCATGCCCATCACCAAGTGCAACTTCCTGGTGAAGGACGCCGGGCAGCTGGCCGACGTCATCCGGGAGGCCTTCGCCATCGCCCGGTCCGGCCGGCCCGGCCCGGTGCTTATCGACATCGCCAAGAACGCCACCGCCGCCATGGCCGACTACGAGCCCCTGCCCGTGTCCGAGCACGCCAGCCACGGCCGCCTGGCCAACATGCTGCGCCGGGCGGACCGGGACCTGAAGAACCCCGAGCCCGACCAGGGGGACATCGACAAGCTGCTGGACCTCATCGAGCAGTCGGAGCGGCCCATGGTTCTGGTGGGGGGCGGCGTCATCCGCTCCAAGGGCGCGGTGCCTGAGTTCCGCAAGTTCATCGAGACCCTGGACGCGCCGGTGGGCTCCACCATCATGGGGGGCGGCGCCTGCCCGGGGGACCACCCCCTGTTCACCGGTATGGTGGGCATGCACGGCTCCCACGCCTCCAACATGGCCACCGCCGAGTGCGACCTGCTCATCGCCATCGGCTGCCGCTTCTCCGACCGGGTGGCCACCGACCCGGCCACCTTTGCCAAGAACGCCAAGATCGTACATATCGACATCGACCGGGCGGAGATCGACAAGAATGTGCCCACCTACCACCACATCATCGGGGACGCCCGTCGGGTGCTGGAGCTGCTCAATGAGAAGATGCCCAGGCACGACTACTCGGAGTGGAAGGCCCAGGTGTTCTCCCGCAAGGAGGTGCCCCTGAAAAAGGATGATATCCTCCATCCCCACGAGATCTTGGAGACCATCCAGGAGCTGACCAATGGGGACGCCATCATCGCCACCGACGTGGGCCAGCACCAGATGTGGTCCTGCCAGTACTACCACTTCTCCCGCCCCGGCCAGCTGCTCACCAGCGGCGGCTTCGGCACCATGGGCTTCGGCCTGGGGGCCGCCATGGGGGCCAAGGTGGGCAACCCGGACAAGGTGGTGGTCCACTGCACCGGGGACGGCTGCTTCCGCATGAACTGCCACGAGCTGGCTACGGAGGAATATTATAATATCCCGGTCATCACCGTCATCTTCGACAACCGCACCCTGGGCATGGTCCGCCAGTGGCAGAACCTCATCTACGCCAAGCGG
Organism: Clostridiales bacterium; assembly: GCA_019421525.1. Lineage (GTDB taxonomy): Bacteria > Bacillota > Clostridia > Oscillospirales > Oscillospiraceae > Enterenecus. Next base: position 5,635 of record JAHZFC010000033.1, on the reverse strand, counting down.
TTCTCCCAGACTGACCTGGACCGGGGCCCCGACTTCGTCAAGCTGGCACAGGCCTATGGGCTCCACGGGTTCCGTGCCAAAAATCAGGCGGAGTTCGCCGAAGCTTTCAAGCAGGCCCTGGAGCTGGGCACCGGCTGCGTCATCGACTGCGCCATCGATATCGACGCCATGGTCCACCCCATGGTCAACGGCGGCACCCCGGTCACCGATTTCCTGTTGGATTAAGGAGGGAGAAGCATGAATACCGCCAATACCAAACGCCACACCCTGTCCGTCCTGGTGGAGAACGCCGCCGGCGTGCTCAGTCAGGTGTCCCGCCTGTTCTCCCGCAAGGGGTATAACATCGAGTCCCTGGCCGTGGGCACCACCGACGACCCGGAGGTGTCCCGTATCACCATCGAGGTGATGTGCGACGACCAGCAGATCGAGCAGATCACCAACCAGCTGCGCAAGCAGTTCACTGTCTACTCCGTGCGGCTGCTGCCGCCGGACTCCTCCATCCGCCGGGAGCTGGTGCTCATCAAGGTGAGGGCGGAGAGCCGGGAGGTGCGCAACGAGGTCATCCAGATCGCCAACATCTTCCGGGCGTCCATCATCGACGTGTCCACCACCACCCTGACCCTGGCGGTCATCGGGGAGGAATCCAAGGACAACGCCCTGGAAAAGCTGCTGGAGGAGTTCGGGATCCTGGAGCTGGTGCGCACCGGCATGGTGGCCCTGGAGCGAGGCCGTGCCACCATCAGCGACAACGAGGACAACAAGGAGACGGGCGAGTTCAAGCTGGGCAAAAACGTATTGTGACAGGGCCACCAGGCCGCCAACGGCGGCCCGCCGCTTTGCGGCGTCCAAGGTTTCGCTAAGCGAAACCTTGCCGGAGGCGGGATCTATTCCCGCCGAGGATTGCAATCGGCCCGAAGGGCACCCGAACGCGCCTGCGCGTTTGGGAAGGGCCCTGGAGCGAGGCCGTGCCACCATCAGCGACAACGAGGACAACAAGGAGACGGGCGAGTTCAAACTGGGCAAAAACGTACTCTAAGCTCCGTTGGAAAAGTCGCGGCCGTTTCCATAAACTAAGGCTTTACCCATATTTTGATACTATATTTTTGCAAGGAGTGTTTATCATGGCAAAGATGTACTACGAAAAGGACTGTGACCTGAGCTACCTCAAGGGCAAGAAGATCGCCATCATCGGCTACGGCTCCCAGGGCCACGCCCACGCCCTCAATCTGAAGGATTCCGGCTGCGACGTGTGCGTGGGCCTGCGGGAGGGCTCCAAGAGCTGGGCCAAGGCCGAGGCGGCCGGTCTGGCCGTCAAGACCGTGCCTCAGGCGGCTGAGTGGGCGGACATCGTGATGATGCTGATCAACGACGAGGTCCAGGCCGAGGTCTACAAGAAGGACATCGCCCCCTATATGACCGAGGGCAAGGCCCTGGCCTTTGCCCACGGCTTCAACATCCGCTATCAGCAGATCGTCCCCCCCGCCGGGGTAGACGTGTTCATGGCCGCCCCCAAGGGCCCCGGCCACACCGTCCGCTCCACCTATGTGGCGGGCAAGGGCGTGCCCTGCCTGGTGGCTGTGGAGCAGGACGCCACCGGCCGGGCCTATCAGATCGCTCTGGCCTACATCGCCGGCATCGGCGGCGCCCGGGCCGGCGTGATGGAGACCACCTTCCACGACGAGACCGAGACCGACCTGTTCGGCGAGCAGACCGTGCTGTGCGGCGGCGTGGTGGACCTGATGCGCTGCGGCTTCGAGGTGCTGGTGGAGGCGGGCTATGAGCCGGAGAACGCCTACTTCGAGTGCATCCACGAGATGAAGCTGATCATCGACCTGATCAACAAGGGCGGCGTGGCGGCCATGAACTACTCCATCTCCGACACCGCTGAGTTCGGTGAGTACGTCTCCGGCCCCCGTGTCATCCCCCACGAGGAGACCAAGGCCCGCATGCGCGCCGTGCTCTCCGACATTCAGGACGGCACCTTCGCCGGCAAGTGGATCGCCGAGAACAAGAACGGCCGCACCTTCTTCAACTCCAAGCGCCAGCAGCTGAAGAAGCACCAGATGGAGATCGTGGGCGAGGAGCTCCGGAAAAATATGATCTGGGGTGGGGACACCGATTTGGATACCGCTTCCAACTAAAAAAGCAAAAAGGACCTGTCCGCTTGGACAGGTCCTTTTTTCATGTTCAAGGACAGCGTCCTTGAGGGGGTACGTTCCAAAAACCATTTCTTTTGTATGCGCCAAAAGAAAGCCGTCCCGGCTTTCTGTGGCAAGGTTTCGCCTTGCGGCGACCTCCTTTTCGCTCGTGCGAAAAGGAGGCAAAAGCACGCTTAGGGGCGAAGATCCGGGTGAGACCACGGCTTCCAAAGGGCGGAAGCCTCGCTCACAGGATCTTCCCCCTAAGAACCCCCATTTTTACGGGGGCGCAGAATAAGAAGAGCCACTGTCTATTTCCGGCGCTGGGGTAAGCCGATGCTCTCTGCCACTGATTCCCGCTCACCGCTCTCATGGCCGTTGTAGAACTCTGCCAGGCCCACGGTAGAGCGCCTAACCAGGATGGCCTGTCGGCAGCAGGCGTGTATCGGGGGCCTGGTGCACTACTACAACTGCCATGAGAGCGGCAAGCGAAAATAGGGAGTAGGGAGCGTCGATTTATCTCAACGCCGGAAATAGGACGTTGCATTACCCTGTCCTGGGCCCCCGTAAAAACGGGGGTCCGGGGAAAGGGCGCTATGGACAAAAGCGCGCCCTTGGCGCTTGCAGTCCATCCGCGCCTGCCCCCCGGCGCATCTTTGCCTACTTTCTGTGCGCACAGAAAGTAGGCCGCCGGAGGCCCTGGCGGGCCTCACGAGGTTGCACCGTCCATCCGGTGCACGGTTTTTATACATTTGTGAACACCTCTCAAATGTCCAACACTACCTCCGGCGGGCAAGCGGATAGGGAGCAGGCTCATCGGTGCGGCCTACCAGATAGTCTACGCTGGTGTTGTAATAATCTGCCAACTTGCAAACGACAGCCAGGGGGACCTCCCGCTCCCCTCGCTCATATTTGGAATACAGTGACTGGTCGCAGGAAAGGTAAGCAGCAATTGCCTTTTGCGGCAAGTCACGGTCTTCCCGCATATCCCGGAGACGCAATGGCATGTTTATCACTGGCTTTCCTGAGAATTTGAGGCGGAAGGATCCAACTGACTCGCGCTGGGATAGGGTTTTGGATCATCTGTCAGC
>JAHZFC010000033.1:0-2371 GCA_019421525.1 Clostridiales bacterium | reverse complement strand
ATGCTGGTCTCCAGTGCCACAGCCAGCCGCCTGCACTGCTCGAAAGACAGGTTCCGTTTGCCGCTCTCGATCTTGGAATAGTCACTCTGGTCGATACCTGTGAGCATTTGGATCTTCACTTGGGAGTAGCCCAGCGCTTTTCGCAACTGTTTAAGCCGTGTTTCCCTCATCCCAGCAAGTCCTCCACAGTGACGCCCAATACTTGAGCCAGGATCTTCAATTCGATATCGGTGACAAACCGTTTGCCGCTCTCAATGCGCTGGATCGCGTTCTTATCCACATCCATTCCAGCCAGCTGGAGCATGTCCGCCAGGGCCCGCTGGGACACGTCGGGGCCCATGGCCTTGCGCAGCTGGGCCACTCGCTGGCCGCATAGGTTACACCGTCCATCTGGTGCACGGTTTTTATACATTTGTGAACACCCCTGACATCAAGTGCTTGTCATATGGGTGATTTTATGATATCCTAATAGAAAGATTGACATTCACTGAATGTCAAAATGAGGTGATATTATGTATGACCCTGTCATGAAGCAGCTTTGTGAAAAGGCCATCGGAGAATTGGTGGTCCGGTATTTGGATACGATCAGCGAGGGGGAGATCGCCAGTCTGGCGGAGCGGGAGGCAGTTGACCTAGTCTGCCAGATCTCAGAGATATTAGATGACCTTACACTGGATGATACAGAATGTTTCCAGCGCATAGATCTCATCGTGTCGGCGTTTCACCATGCGGGGCTCCCGACGCGGCGGCATGGGGAGTGCGGATAGGGGAGAAAAGGACCTCCACCCAGCGGGTGGAGGTCCTCTCTGTTTGTGCTGTCATACATTCTTGTCCGCACCAGGCGCTGTCTGAAGGCCGCAGGTGCTCCTGTGTCTGGTATGCACCAGGCGCGATCTGTTAAACTGTTCGCAGCCGAGCACGGCACAGGGAAGCGGTGAGCGAAAAGCGGCGCTTCGCGTATCGGCTTATCCCAGCGCCGGACAGGATGCGGCGCACTACTCTTATCCTGGGCCCCCGTAAAAACGGGGGTCCGGGGGAAAGGGCGCTATGGACAAAAGCGCGCCCTTGGCGCTTGCAGTCCGTCCGCGCCTGCCCCCCCCCCGGCGCATCTTTGCCTACTTTCTGTGCGCACAGAAAGTAGGCTGCCGGAGGCAAGGATGGCCTCCAGCGATGGCCAGGGCGGCTGCCCTTGCATCACTGCGCCAGCTTCATATTTTGATAGCGGTGCTCTAAGTACGCGTCGTCGTAGTGCTCGTCCAGGAACCGCTCCACCACGTTGGAGGCCGTGGTGTCCCCGGCCTGCCGCTGGCCGTACCGGATCAGCGCGGCGCCGGACAGCACGATGTCCACCACCATAAGGAGGGTGACCACCGTGGCGAACACCCGGTGCTTGCGGCCGATGAACCGCTCCACCAGGCGGCTCAGCCGGGGGTAGACCACCTTCACCCAGGCCACCGCCGCGATGCCCCAGAAGAAGCAGAACAGCAGATTGACCCGCCCGTTGAGGTTGAAGGGGATGTGGCTGTAATCCCAGAAGATGACGCCGAATACCTTTTCCCCCAGCCAGCTGCACAGGTACTCATAGCCGCCCCCCAGCAGGGCGCCGCAGAAAAAGATGTAGCGGTCGTTCCGCCCGGTCAGCCGGTGGAGCAGCACCGTCATGAGCACCGCGCCAAAGCCCCACACCACGCTGAACTGGCCGTAGAGCAGGCTGCTGCGGCTCATCCATTTTCCGGCGGTCAGGCCCACGAACACGATCTCCACCAGCGCCCCGATGAGGGATGCCAGCAGGAAGATCCAAAACAGCTTGAGCAGCTTATAGCGGGTGGTCTGGAACTCGGTCTTGACGCTTTGATAGGCTTTTTGAGCCAGCATGGGAACTTCCTCCTGTTTCAGCCCCTCGCGCCCCGCCGGAGGCGGGGGGAAAGAGTCGGTCTGCGGCTTATTATATCATGAGGGGCCGGGGGAGTGTCAACCACTCTTTCAAAGAGAAAAATTCGCATTGTATCCGGCGGGGCGATGTGATATAATACTTTATCACATAAAATCGCGAAGGAGATCTGACTTATGCGCTCAGACAACGTGAAAAAGGGCATCCCCACCGCCCCCAACCGCTCCCTGTTCTACGCCCTGGGCTACACCAAGGAGGAGCTGGAGCGGCCTCTCATCGGCGTGGTGTGCTCCTATAACGAGATCGTCCCCGGCCACATGGACCTGGACAAGATCGCCGAGGCGGTGAAGGCGGGGGTCCGGGCCGCCGGCGGCACGCCCATCGAGTTTCCCGCCATCGCCGTGTGCGACGGCATCGCCATGGGCCATGTGGGCATGAAGTACTCCCTGGTCACCCGGGACCTGATCGCCGACTCCACCG
>JAHZFC010000032.1 GCA_019421525.1 Clostridiales bacterium | reverse complement strand
CCATCCGCGTTCTGGGCGGTTCCAAGCGCAAGTTCGGCAACATCGGTGATGTGGTGGTCGCCTCCGTCCGCAAGGCCGCTCCCGGCGGCACTGTTAAGAAGGGCGAAGTGGTCAAGGCCGTCATCGTCCGTTCCGCCAAGGGCGTCCGCCGCGCCGACGGCTCCTATGTCCGTTTCGACGACAACGCCGCCGTCCTCATCAAGGACGATAAGAATCCCCGCGGCACCCGTATCTTTGGCCCAGTGGCCCGTGAGCTGCGCGACAAGGACTATATGAAGATCTTGTCCCTGGCTCCCGAAGTGCTGTAAGGGAGGGCAATGAAGATGAATAAGATGAGCATCAAGAAGGACGACCTGGTTGTCGTCCTGTCCGGCAAGGACAAGGGCAAGCAGGGCAAGGTCCTGGAGGTCATGCCCAAGAGCGGCAAGGTGGTCGTGGAGAAGGTCAACGTGGTCTCCCGCCACACCAAGCCCCGCAAGCAGGGCGAGCAGGGCGGCATCCTCCAGAAGGAGGCCCCCATCTACGCCTGCAAGGTGCAGAAGGTCTGCCCCAAGTGCAACAAGCCCACCCGCATCGGCCACAAGGTCGAGGGCGACAAGAAGGTCCGCATCTGCAAGAAGTGCGGCGCCGAGATCTGAGAGAGGAGGAGTGAATCGAAATGGCTAACACCCCTAACCTGAAGAAGCTGTACCAGGACGAGGTCGCTCCTGCTCTGATGCAGAAGTTCGGCTATAAGTCCGTGATGCAGATCCCCCGCCTGGAGAAGATCGTGGTCAACGTTGGCTGCAGCGAGGCCCGTGAGAACGCCAAGGTGCTGGATGCCGTGGTCAATGACCTGACCACCATCACCGGCCAGAAGGCCGTTATCACCAAGGCCAAGAAGTCTGTGGCCAACTTCAAGCTCCGTGAAGGTATGCCCATTGGAGCGAAAGTTACCCTGCGGGGCAACAAGATGTGGGAGTTCCTGGACCGCCTGTTCAATGTGGCCCTGCCCCGTGTTCGTGACTTCCGCGGCATCTCCGCCGACGCCTTCGACGGCCGCGGCAACTACGCCCTGGGCGTGAAGGAGCAGCTGATCTTCCCTGAGATCGACTACGATAAGATCGACAAGATCCGCGGTATGGACGTGGTCATCTGCACCACGGCCAAGACCGACGAGGAGGCCAAGGAGCTGCTGACGCTCCTGGGCGCCCCGTTCACCACCAACGGTTAACAGGGAGGGAACTGCAAATGGCTAAGAAATCTATGATCCTCAAGGCTCAGCGCGAGCCCAAGTTCTCCAGCCGCCGCAACAACCGCTGCAAGATCTGCGGCCGTCCCCACGCCTACCTCCGGGACTACGGCATCTGCCGTATCTGCTTCCGGGAGCTGGCCTATAAGGGACAGATCCCCGGCGTGAAGAAGGCTTCCTGGTGATCTTCCGCCATGCTTCGTGTGGCCGCCCCGCAGTATCCTCATACAGCGTCGGCGTCCGCACAACGCCTGACGAAAGATCCCCGGCAAAGCTGCTCTAAAATGACCGGACCATAAAGCGATAACTTGTCCAAGGCGGGAGCGCGCTCCCGCCTATGGGCCTGTTATAATAGGGGCGTGATGCCGCGCCCCGCACGAGACCCCCAGCGAGGGAAAAGACGGATAAAAGGTCGCAGGGCCTACCTGACCTGCGATACCTTTCCGCCTGTACCAAGAAGCGTCCGAGCCGACGCGAGCAGCGCGGATGGACCGGAGCAAGGGATGCAAACCAAGAAGGGCCGCAGGCCCGAATGTTTGCGTCCCGAGACGAAGGGAAGCCGCGCGTGGCGAGCAGGCGAGGCGTGACAGTAGAAGCGTCCGAGCCGACGCGAGCCGCACAGGCCAGAACGTATCCTTGGTAAATCAAAATAGGAGGTAAAATCTCATGCAAATCACCGATCCCATTGCGGATATGCTGACTCGCATCCGCAACGCGAACAACGCCAAGCATGATACCGTGGATGTTCCTGCTTCCAACATGAAGAAGGCCATCGCCCAGATCCTGTTGGACGAAGGCTATATCAAGAACTTCCAGATCATCAACGACGGTACCCAGGGCGTGATCCGCATCACCCTGAAGTATCTGCAGCCCGGCAAGGAGAAGGTCATCTCCGGCCTGCGCCGGGTGTCCAAGCCCGGCCTGCGGGTGTATGCCGGTGCGGAGGAACTGCCCAAGGTGCTCCGCGGCCTGGGCATCGCCATCGTGTCCACTTCCAAGGGCGTCATGACCGACAAGAAGGCCCGTCAGGCCCATGTCGGCGGCGAAGTCCTTGCGTTCGTCTGGTAAGGAGGGTCATAGGAATGTCTAGAATCGGAAGAGCTCCTATCGCCGTACCTGCCGGCGTGGAGATCAAGCTCGAGGACAACAATGTTGTCACTGTGAAGGGCCCCAAGGGCACCCTCACCCAGCAGTTCCACCCCAACATGACCATCGCCATGGAGGGCACTGAGCTGCATGTCACCCGTCCCAACGATTTGAAGGAGAACCGTGCGCTCCACGGCCTGACCCGTTCCCTGCTCCACAACATGGTGGTGGGCGTCACCGAGGGCTATAAAAAGACCCTGGATGTCAACGGCGGGGGCTACCGTGTGGCCATGGAGGGCGGCAAGCTGGTCATGAACCTGGGCTTTTCCCACCAGGTGATCATGGAGGCCCCCGAGGGGATCACCATCGAGACCCCCTCTGCCAACCAGATCGTCATCTCCGGCTACGACAAGCAGCTGGTGGGCCAGTTTGCGGCCAAAGTCCGCGAGAAGCGTCCCCCCGAGCCCTATAAGGGCAAGGGCATCAAATATTCCGACGAGGTCATCCGCCGCAAGGTCGGTAAGACCGGCGTCAAGAAGTGATAAGGAGGTGTGCCGATCATGATCAACAGACCCAATACCAAGGCTCAGCGCCTGCATCGTCATAAGCGCGTTCGCGGCAAGGTGTCCGGCACCCCCGAGCGTCCCCGCCTGAACGTGTTCCGCAGCGAGACCAACATCTATGCCCAGATCATCGACGATACCAAGGGCATCACCCTGGTCTCCGCTTCTTCCCTGGAGAAGGGCTTTGAGGGCTCCGGCAGCAACTGCGAGGCCGCCAAGAAGGTGGGCCAGGCGGTCGCCGAGCGTGCCAAGGCCAAGGGCATCGAGGCTGTCGTGTTCGACCGCGGCGGCTATCTGTACCACGGCCGGGTCAAGGCTCTGGCCGAGGGCGCCCGTGAGGGCGGCCTGCAGTTCTAAGGGAGGAGGAAAGATCAATGGCTCGTTTTGAAAGAGAACCCAAAGAGTACGTGGAGAAGGTCGTGTACCTCAACCGCGTTTCCAAGACCGTCAAGGGCGGCCGTGTGTCCAAGTTCTCCGCCCTGGTCGTCGTCGGCGATGAGAAGGGCAAGGTGGGCTACGGCCTGGGCAAGGCCGCTGAGGTGGCCGAGGCCATCCGCAAGGGCATCGAGGACGCCAAGAAGCACATGGTGACCATCACCCTGTCCGACAACACCATCCCCCACGAGGTCATCGGTGAGTTCGGCGCCGGCCGCGTGCTCCTCAAGCCCGCCAGCAAGGGTACCGGCATCATCGCCGGCGGCCCGGTCCGTGCGGTGATGGAAGCCGCCGGCGTGTCCGACATCCGCGCCAAGTGCCTGCGCACCAACAATCCCCAGAACGTGGTGGCCGCCACCATGGAGGGCCTGAAGGCGCTGCGCAGCCCCGCCGAGGTCGCCCGTATCCGCGGCAAGAGCGTGGAAGAGATCATTGGTTAAGGAGGCTCAAGACTATGGCTAACACTATCGAGATCAAGCTCGTCAAGAGCCTGAACGGCCGTCTGGCCAAGCATAAGGCGACTGCCGAGGCCCTGGGCCTGCGCCGCATCGGCGATGTGACCGTCCAGCCTGACAACGCGGCTACCCGCGGCAAGATCGCCCACATCGGTTACCTGCTCCAGGTGACCGAGAAAGCCTGAGGAGGTGCCCCAACATGAATCTGCATGAATTGTCTCCCGCCCCTGGTTCCACCCAGGTGGGCAAGCGCAAGGGCCGCGGGCCCGGCACCGGCAACGGCAAGACCGCCGGCCGCGGACACAAGGGCCAGAAGGCCCGCTCCGGCGGCGGCGTCCGTATCGGCTTTGAGGGCGGCCAGATGCCTCTGGCCCGCCGTCTGCCCAAGCGGGGCTTCAACAACATCTTTGCCAAGCCCCTGGAGGTGGTCAATGTCTCCGCTCTGAACAAGTTCGAGGACGGGGCCACGGTGAATGTTTGCGATCTGCTGGAAAAGGGCATCCTTTCCAAGTGCGAGTACGGCGTCAAGATCCTGGGCAACGGCGAGATCACCAAGAAGCTCACGGTCCGGGCGTCCGCGTTCTCCGCCTCCGCCAAAGAGAAGATCGAAAAGGCAGGCGGTACGGCGGAGGTGATCTGAGATGATCCAAACGCTCAGAAACGCCTGGAAGGTGCAGGAGCTGCGCAATAAGATCCTGTTCACCGTCTTCGCCCTGCTCATCTTCCGGGTGGGCTGCGCCATCCCCGTGCCCTTTATCGACGGGGAGACGCTGTCCAGCTATATCAACTCCCAGTCGGCCACCATCTTCGGCCTGCTGAGCGTCATGAGCGGCGACGCCTTCTCCCAGGCGACCCTGTTCGCCCTGTCCATCCAGCCCTATATCAACGCCTCCATCATCATCCAGCTGCTGACCATCGCCATCCCGGCCCTGGAGCGGCTGAGCAAGGAGGGCGGCGAAGAGGGCAAGCGCAAGATCGAGGCCATCACCCGCTACACCACGGTGGGCATCGCCCTGCTCCAGGGCTTTGGCTACTACACCTGGATCAACTACTACAACAACAACGGCATCGATATGCTGGCCGTGCCCGACGGGTACGGCGTGTGGGCCGCCATCGTGATCATCGCCGCCTTCGTGGCCGGCTCCGCCTTCGTCATGTGGCTGGGCGAACAGATCACCGAATTCGGCATCGGCAACGGTATCTCCATCATCCTGTTCGCCGGTATCGTCTCCCGGGGGCCCTCCATGGTGTCCTCCATCATCAACGGCGTGACCAACTGGGCCAACGGCACCGACAGCAGCACCGCCTACACCCTGCATCCCGCCTTCATCCCCCTGATCGTCATCGGGATGCTGGCCCTGGTGGTGTTCATCGTGTTCATCACCAACGCCGAGCGGCGCATCCCCGTGCAGTACGCCAAGCGGGTGGTGGGCCGGAAGATGTACGGCGGCCAGTCCAGCCATATCCCCATCAAGGTGAATATGTCCGGCGTGCTGCCCATCATCTTTGCCCAGACCATCGCCTCCATCCCCGCCACCATCGGCATGTTCGTGCCCAGCGCCACCCAGGAGGGCAGCGGCTGGTACACCTTCCTGCAGATCTTCGACAACACCGGCCTGATCTACAGCATCGTGTATTTCCTGCTGATCATCCTGTTCAGCTACTTCTACTCCACTATCCAGTTCAATCCCGTGGAGGTGTCCAACAACCTGAAGAAGAACGGCGGCTTCATCCCCGGCTTCCGTCCTGGTAAGCCCACCGCTGACTTCCTGCACAAGGTCATCTCCCGTATCACCCTGTTCGGTGCCATCTATCTGGCCATCGTGGCTCTGCTGCCCACCATCACGGGCAACATCATGAGCGTTGCCGGCTCCAGCGCCGGCAGCAGCCTGGCCATCGGCGGCACGTCCATCATCATCGTGGTCGGTGTGGCTCTGGAGACCACCAAGGCTCTGGAGGCCCAGCTGATGATGCGCCACTACAAGGGCTTCCTTGAATAAGAAAAGAGGGTGAGAGTCATGAAACTGATCATGCTCGGCGCCCCGGGCGCCGGAAAGGGCACCCAGGCGGCGGTCCTCAGTGAGAAGTTGGGCATCCCCGCCATCTCCACCGGGAACATCCTGCGCTCGGCCGTGAAGAACGGCACGCCCGTGGGGCTCCAGGCCAAGAGCTATATGGACGCTGGCAAGTTGGTCCCGGACGATGTGATCATCGGCATCGTGGTGGAGCGGCTGGCCGAGGCCGACTGCGCCAACGGCTATATCCTGGACGGGGTGCCCCGCACCATCGCCCAGGCCGAGGCCCTGGAGAAGGCCGGCATCGTCTTTGACCATGTGCTGTCTCTGGAGATCTCCGATGAGGAGATCGAGGAGCGCATGGAGGGCAGGCGGTTCTGCCACACCTGCGGCGCCACCTATCACATCCACAACGCCCCCCCCAAGCAGGAGGGCGTGTGCGACAAGTGCGGCGGCGCGCTGGAGCAGCGGGACGACGACAAGCCTGAGACGGTCAAGCACCGGCTGGAGGTCTACCATGCGGAGACCGAGCCGCTCAAGGAGTTTTATGCCCAGCGGCATATCCTGCGGCAGGTGGACAATCAGCCCACCATCGAGACGACCACCCAGGCGGTGCTCAAGGCGCTGGAGATCTGATATTATGGAACTCATCACTCTGAGATCACCCAGGGAACTGGACTGTATGCGAAAGGCCGGCCGGATCACCGCGGCGGCCCGCACCCTTGCGGGAAAGATGGTAGTCCCCGGCGTAACGACCCTAGAGATAGATACCGCGGTGCGCAAGTTCATCGAGAGCCAGGGAGGGAGGCCTTCCTTCCTGGGATACGGCGGCTTCCCCGGGTCCGCCTGCATCTCGGTGAACGATGTGGTCATCCATGGCATCCCCTCCCAAAAGGTGGTGCTCAAGGAGGGCGACATCGTCAGCGTAGACGTGGGAGCCTTCGTCGATGGTTTTCACGGCGACTGCGCCGCCACCTTCCCCTGTGGGAAGGTGAGCGAGGAGGCCCTGCGCCTGATCGAGGTCACGGAGCAGAGCTTCTGGGAGGGCATCAAGCATGCCCGGGCTGGACAGCGTGTGTCTGACATCTCCCACGCTGTGCAGCAGTATGTGGAGAGCCACGGGTTCTCCGTGGTGCGGGACTTTGTGGGCCACGGTGTGGGCACAAAGCTCCACGAGCCCCCTGAGGTGCCCAATTTCGGCCCCGCCGGCCATGGCCCCCGGCTCCAGCCGGGCATGACCATCGCGGTGGAGCCCATGGTGTGCCAGGGCGGCTGGCGTGTGCGCGTGCTGGAGGATAAGTGGACCACTGTGACCACAGACGGCTCTCTGGCGGCACACTATGAAAACACCATCCTCATCACCGACGGCGACCCGGAGATCCTCACCGCGCCGGGAGAGCTGGAAGCATGAGGTTCGAAAGAGCGCAGATCGTTCGCTCCCGCCGGGGCCGGGATCAGGGCTGCCTGTTCTGCGTCTTAGACGCGTCAGAGCAGTTCCTGCTGCTGGCAGACGGGAAAAAGAGAAGGGTGTCCGCCCCCAAGCGGAAAAACGTCAAGCATGTGGAGTACGCGGGCACCATGGACCACCCGACCATCGAGCAAGTCAAAGAGGGGCAGCCAGTGCGCGACCGGCAGCTGCGGCAGCTGCTGGCGGCCTTCCGAGACGAAATGGAGGTATGACGCTTTGGCAAAAGACGATATGATCGAACTGGAGGGCGTCGTCACCGAAGCCCTGCCCAATACCACGTTCAATGTGGATATCGGGAACGGCCACATCATCCTGGCCCACATCTCCGGCAAGCTGCGGATGAACTTCATCCGCATCCTGCCCGGCGACAAGGTGACCGTTCAGATGTCGCCTTACGACCTGACCAGGGGCCGTATCACCTGGAGATCCAAGTAAGAAACGCGGCATGAGCCGTGGCCGGGGCAGCCCCAGGGCTGCGCGCGGCATAGAGCATCTGTCAGTATCAACGACCGAGCCGTCAAGGGCTCATCTCCCTTGGGGCCTTGCCTCCGGGGAGACGCCCTCAGCAGCGGCCGAAGGCCGCCCCAAACCAAAGCCCAGCGAAGCGGGTTTGGTTTGGAGAGGAGGAGCGGCGCAGTGAGTGAGCTTTCGGCCTGGGCCGGAAGCGAGCGATACGCAGCCCGCGACGACGAGGGGCCATTCAGGCATTCACAGGAGGTTAAACGATATGAAAGTCAGACCGTCTGTCAAGCCCATGTGCGAGAAGTGCAAGATCATCAAGCGCAAGGGCAAAGTCATGGTCATCTGCGAGAACCCCAAACACAAGCAGAGACAAGGTTAAAGGAGGGGCAAAAGAAGTATGGCACGTATTGCCGGTATTGATCTGCCGAAGGATAAGCGGGTGGAGATCGGTCTCACCTACATCTACGGCATTGGACGCACCAGCGCCAATAAAATCCTGGAGAAGGCGGGCATCGATCCCGATACCCGCGTGAAGGATCTCACCGATGCCGAGGAGGCCAAGCTGCGTGAGATCATCGGCCACGAGTATGTGGTGGAGGGCGACCTGCGCCGCAATGTGGCGATGGACATCAAGCGCCTGACTGAGATCGGCTGCTACCGCGGCATCCGCCACCGCAAGGGCTTGCCCGTCCGCGGCCAGCGCTCCAAGACCAACGCCCGTACCCGCAAGGGCCCGAAGCGTACCGTGGCCAACAAGAAGAAGTAAGGAGGGGAATGCAACATGGCTGCTGCTAAAGGCAAGAAAGTTATCAAGCGCCGTCGTGAGCGCAAGAACATCGAAAAGGGTCAGGTGCATATCCGCTCCTCGTTCAACAACACCATGATCACCGTTACCGATATGCAGGGCAACGCCCTGTCCTGGGCTTCCTCCGGTGAGATGGGCTTCCGGGGCTCCCGCAAGTCCACCCCCTTTGCCGCCCAGACCGCCGCGGAGACGGCCGCCAACGCCGCCATCGAGCAGTGCGGGCTGAAGAGCGTGGAAGTGTACGTCAAGGGTCCCGGCCAGGGCCGTGAGGCCGCGATCCGGGCTCTGCAGGCCGTGGGCCTGGAGGTCACCCTCATCAAGGACGTGACCCCCGTCCCCCACAATGGCTGCCGTCCGCCCAAGCGCCGCCGCGTGTAATTGGAAGTAAGGAGGAATTAGCGATATGGCAAAGAATATGCAGCCCATCGTGAAGCGCTGCCGCACGCTGGGCATCTCTCCTGCCGTGATGGGCTACACTGGGAACAGCAAGCGGGAGTCCAACCGCAATCCCGGCCCCCAGCGCAGGAGCAAGAAGAGTGAATACGCGCTCCAGCTGACCGAGAAGCAGAAGGTCAAGTTCATCTACGGCGTGCTGGAGAAGCAGTTCCACTCCTACTACGAGAAGGCCTCCCGCATGAAGGGCAATACCGGCGATGAGCTGATGACCCTGCTGGAGCGCCGTCTGGACAACGTGGTGTTCCGTCTGGGCCTGGCCGGTACCCGCCGTGAGGCCCGCCAGCTGGTCAACCACGGCCACTATACGGTCAATGGCAAGCGGGTGAACATCCCCTCCTACCTGGTGAAAGAGGGCGACGTGATCGCCGTGTGCGACAAGAGCCGCTCCACCGCCCGCTTCAAGAAGCTGGTGGAGGATGACAAGTTCGTGGCTGCCCCCAAGTGGCTGGAGAAGGACAAGAACGCCCCCCTGGAGGGCAAAGTGGTGGCGATGCCCGCCCGGGACGACATCGACTTCGATGTGTCTGTCAACCTTATCGTCGAGCTGTATTCCAAGTAATGCGGCACCCTCGCGCAGACAAGGAGCATTGGCATTTGTCAACTGTATTGCAACAGTAAGAAGGAGGGTAACACGATATGGTAGAAATCCAGAAGCCGCGTATCGAATGCATCGAGAATACCGGAGATGACTCTTACGGCAAATATGTCGTAGAGCCGCTGGAACGGGGCTATGGCACGACGCTGGGCAATTCGCTGCGGCGTATCCTGCTGTCCTCGCTGCCTGGTACCGCGGTTACCACCATCAAGATCGCCGGCGTCCAGCATGAGTTCACCACCATCCCGGGCGTCAAGGAAGATGTGACGGAGATCGTGCTGAATGTGAAGGGGATCATCGCAAAACTCCACAGCGAAGGGGTCAAGACGGTCTACATCGAGGCCTCCGGCGAGGGCACTGTCACTGCCGGGGACATCAAGGCCGACAGCGATGTGGAGGTGCTCAATCCCGAGCACCACATCGCCACCCTGGGCCCCAACGCGTCTTTGAATATGGAGCTGACCCTCTCCCAAGGCCGGGGCTATGTCACTGCGGACAAGAACAAGCCCGCCCAGGGCATCATCGGGGTCATCCCCGTGGACTCGGTGTACACCCCTGTGCGCAAGGTCAACTATACGGTGGAGAACACCCGTGTGGGCGACGCCACCGACTATGACAAGCTGACCCTGGAGGTCTGGACCAACGGCACCATCGATGCCCGGGACGCCGTTTCCCTGGGTGCCCGCATCCTGTGCGATCATTTCGCCCTGTTCACCGACCTCAGTGAGACCATGGGCAACCGCTCCACCGTGGTGGAGAAGGCGGAGGCCCAGCGGGACAAGGTGCTGGAGCTGACCATCGAGGAGCTGGACCTGTCCGTGCGGTCCTTCAACTGCCTCAAGCGGGCCAACATCAACACCGTGGAGGACCTGATCTCCAAGACGGAGGACGAGATGATGAAGGTGCGCAACCTGGGCCGCAAGAGCCTGGAAGAGGTCATCAACAAGCTGGCCATGATGGGCCTGTCCCTGGCCAGCGACGAGAACGCCTGAGAAGCGCGGAGCCGTCGCGAACAGCCCGGATGGACCGGAGCGAGGGATACGGACCAGGAATTGCGGCACGATTTCGTTTGTGTCCCGAGTCGGAGGGAAGCCGGGCGTCGTGAGCAAGGCGCAGCGTGACAACACTGAGTACGGAGGCACTGAGCCTCCGCCGGGCAGGGCGGATGTATGTAACGTTCCATCCCGTCCACATATGTCCCTCATCCTGAGGGTGCCGGAACGAATTTAGATGATCTCGCCACGCGAGGTCGAAGGAGAGTTTACCATGGCTACCAACCGTAAGCTGGGCAAGCCCAGCGATCAGCGCCGCGCCATGCTGCGCGCCATGACCACCTACCTGCTGGAGAACGGTCAGATCAAGACCACCTACGCCCGCGCGAAGGAGGTCGCTCCCATGGCCGAGAAGATGATCACCCTGGCCAAGAAGAACAACCTGGCCGCTTACCGGCAGGCTATGTCCTACCTGACCAAGGAGGATGTGGCAAAGAAGCTGTTCGACCAGATCGGTCCCAAGTATGCCGACCGCAACGGCGGCTACACCCGGGTGCTGAAGATGGGCCCCCGCCGCGGCGACGCAGCGGAGATGGCGATCATCCAGCTGGTGTAAAATAAGAGAGCAGACATCCCCCGTCGACCGACGGGGGATCTTTGCGTCGCCGCGGCGGGATCGGGGCCCCCGGCAAAGGCAGGATGCCTTTGGTGGGGAGAGGAGAGGCAAGGGAGCGGGCGGAATTTTCCGCGCAGCGGGAAATGGAGCGAAGCGGACTTTGCCTCGACGACGCGACGCAGCGGAGATGGCGATCATCCAGCTGGTGTAAAATAAGAGAGCAGACATCCCCCGTCGACCGACGGGGGATCTTTGCGTTTTGGGACATATCCGGGGGAAGGGGATACCTTGCGAAACGATGCGAAATGTGGTATCCTGCAACAAAGGGGGCGAGGATATGGCAGACAGGCAGGACCGCTGGGACGGCAGGACACTGCCCTTTGGGGAGGACTGCTACGACTATTGCCGGCGGGTGTTTTTCAACCGCTGGAAGCCCCGTATCATACATGCCATCCAGTTCGACAACGACTGCACCCGCTTCTCCCGCTTCACCCGGCAGCTGCCGATCACGGAGAAGGTGCTGGCCCAAAATCTGCGGGAGCTGGAGGAGGATGGCATCATCACCCGGACGGTCTACCCAGATACCCCGATCCGGGTGGAATACCACTTGACGCAGGCGGGCAAGGTCCTGTGCGGCCTGCTGGACGACATCTACGATTGGGGATGGAACCGGATGCAGGCGCTGGGCCTGCCCATCGACCCGCTGGGTGAGATGTGGCACGGCTACCGCCCCATGGATCAGGATCTTATGGAAGCGCCGCAGAAGCGGTGAGGTCAGGGGCTTACCTCCGGGTAAGCCCCTGACTTTCATGTGCGTTATTTACATTCTGGTTTTGTTGTGTTAGAGTGTATTTATCAGAAGAAAAGGTGACGTTTCGGCGGTCTCGGTGCCGGGACCGCCGAAAGACGCCACATCCACATGGTTCGGACCAGACTTTGTCAAGGAAAGGATGATCGTTTTGAGCTGCACCAAATACCCCCATATGTTCATGCCCATGACCATCAAGGGCGTGACCTTCAAAAACCGCGTGTTCGCCTCTCCCATCACCGCAAACCGCATCGTGGACCACGGCTACCCCACCCCGGAGGGTATCGACGCCTACGAGACCAAGGCCCGGGGCGGCTTTGCCGAGGTGACGGTGACCGAGTCCTTCATCGACCACGAGTACGCCTGGCGGCATGAGCATGGCTTGGATGTGTGGTCTGATCCCATGACCACCATGCATATGGAGGCCATCATGACCCTCACCGAGGCCATCAAGGCCCACGGCGCGGTGGCCTCCATCCAGCTCAACCACGTGGGCGCCATGAACCACCCCGACGCTATCCCCGGCCATAAGAACCCCATCGGCCCCTCCGCCTTCGTCCGGGAGGACGGGGTGCAGGTGGAGGAGATGAGCGTGGAGATGATGGAGGAGACCGCCCGGCGCTGGGCGGAGGCGGCCTGGAACTGCAAAGCTCTGGGCTTCAACATGGTCAACCTCCACGGCGGCCACGGCTGGCTGCTGAACCAGTTCATCTCCCCCCGGTTCAACCACCGCACCGACGAGTTCGGCGGCTCTATGGAGAACCGGGCCCGCTTCCCCATCATGGTGTGCAAAAAGATCAAAGAGGTGTGCGGCGATGATTTCCTCATCGAGTACCGCATGTCCGGCTCCGAGCGCATCGAGGGGGGCATGACGCTGGAGGACGGCATCGCCTTTGCCGAGATCATCCAGGACTATGTGGACCTCATCCACGTCACCTCCGGCGTGTACCAGGACCACGTGAACACCAAGGCGTTCTCCTCCATGTTCGACGCCCACGGCTGCAACCTCGACCTGGCCGAGGCCATCAAGAAGCACGTCCGGGTGCCCGTGGTGGCGGTGGGCGGCTTCAACGCCCCGGACCAGATCGAGAACGCCATCGCCTCCGGCAAGTGCGACTTCGTGGCCATGGGCCGCCAGCAGTTCGCCGACCCCGCCTTCGTCAACAAGACCCTCCAGGGCCGGGAGGACGAGATCGCCCCCTGCCTGCGCTGCTCCTGCTTCAATCCCCTGGTCTCCGACCCGGACAAGCGCCCCATCCCCGAGCTGTGGCACTGTGCCGTCAACCCCTGGTCCGGCCGGGAGCTGCGCTGGCGCAACGCCCCCCGCCCCACCGGCAAGCGCCGGGTCATGGTCATCGGCGGCGGCCCCGCCGGGCTGTACGCAGCCGCCACCGCCGCAGAGCGGGGCCACGACGTCATTTTGGTGGAGGCCTGCAAGAACCTGGGCGGCCTGCTGTGGTTCACCGACGTGGACGGTCACAAGGAGTCTCTCCGCCGCTACCGGGACAGCCTCATCGCCCGGTGCCGCCGGCTGGGGGTCAAGTTCCAGCTGGGCACCACCGCTACCAAAGAGTATATCCAGCAGATGCACCCCGATGCGGTGATCTGCGCTGTGGGCTCCTCCCCCGCCCGGCCCCCCATCCCCGGCATCGAGAAGGCCCACCACGCCCTGTACTGCTACGACAAGCCCGAGGCAGTGGGCAAGAAGGTCATCATGATCGGCGGCGGCCTCATCGGCTGCGAGACCGGCTACTGGCTGGCCGACACCGGCCACCAGGTCCACGTGCTGGAGATGCGGGAGGACCTGGCCATGGACGCCCTCCCCTCCCACCGCGCCGCCCTGCTGCCCCGGATGGCCAAGACCATGAGCTGGAACTGCTCCGTCACCGTCACCGAGGTCACTGACAACGGCGTGAAGTTCACCGACCAGGACGGCCAGGAGCACTTCCTGGAGGCGGACACCGTGCTGTACGCCGTGGGCCAGCGGGCCAACAGCCAGACCGTGGAAGAGCTCAAGGGCGCCTGCGACTGGTTCGTGGCCGTGGGCGACTGCGTCAAGGCCCGGCAGGTCAAGCAGGCCACCTACGAGGGCTTCTGCGCGGCCATGGATATCCTGTAAAACACGCTCCTCTTCTGCCCCGCCGGGAAAGCCGGCGGGGCATTTTTTTCGCAAATTTCCCCGGGAAATTTCCAAGATCATGGAACCTTTCCCCGGCTTTTTGCGTCTATCATATAGAGAAAGTCCGTCCCCCCTCCCCTGCCGTTGCACCCGAAGAGACAACAAGATCGCCCTGTCCAGGGGTTTATTACAGTTGTGTTACAAAAGCTGTATGGCCGTTGACGCGGGGAGGGACAGGGTGTTATCATGCTTCTGCAATGTGGAGGACCAGCCTTTGGTATGCCCCCAAATGCTAAGTTCTCCCAATATTACAGTTGTGTTTCATCTGTATGTCGCCTTTGTTACACTTGTCGGGCGTCGATTGACGCAGGGACAAGTCGGGTGCTATGATGACGCTGTAAGGTCCAGTTATCTGCTCCGCGCTCTCACCCCGGCGGGTGAGGGGATAGCTTATCAACGGAGTGGGAGAAACTGGAAGAAATCTGTTGATAAGGTCAATTTGGCCTGTCAAATAAGGGGATATCCGAAGGGAGAAGCCCCAAAACAACATCCGTATAGGAGGTAAACACCAACATGAGAAATCTGAAGAAGATCCTCGCGTTGGCCCTGGCACTGGTCATGACCCTGTCCCTCATGACTGTTGCCAACGCCTTCAACGACGACGCGGACATCGACGAGACCTATGCTGAGGCCGTCGAGGTCCTGTCTGGTTTGGGCGTTTTCAAAGGGGTCAACGATGGCTCTAACTTCGCGCCCAAGCAGACCATCACTCGCGCTGAAGTTGCGGCCATCATCTACCGCATCGTCACCGGCGATGTGAACGACACCCAGGCGGGCATCTACAAGGACTACGCCAAGTTCAAGGACGTGGCGCAGAACCACTGGGCCGCTGGCTACATCGGCTACTGCTCCAATGCCGAGCTGATCGTGGGCGACGGCACCAACTTCTACCCCGACCAGACCGTCAACGGCTACCAGGCCCTGGCCATGATCCTGCGCGCCATGGGCTATGACCAGAACGACGAGTTCAAGGGCGAGGGCTGGGAGATCCGCGTGGCCTCCACCGCTCAGCAGCGCAACCTGCTGGTGAACATCAACGCCGGCACTCTGGGCACCGGCGCCAGCCGCGAGATGGTGGCTGAGATCCTGTTCCAGGCCATCACCAAGAACACCGTGGTGTACACCCCCGCTCTGGGCTACTACACCTCTGACCTGATCAACGGCATCGCCACCGAGTCCCTGGGCTACAAGACCTTCGGCCTGCAGAAGAACGAGGGCGAGATCTCTGCTGTGGGCTACAAGGCCGGCACCACCACCCTGACTCCTGTTGTCACCCGCACTTGGTGGGGCAATAGCAATGACAATGTTCTGGATACGGCCAATTCTGTCGTGGTCGCTAACACCGACGCTGACTGGACCAAGATCGGTTATGTGGCCTATGCCTACACCGTTCCCACCGCCGGCGCCAAGACCCGCACTGCCGTGTCCGATGTGACCGTCACCGGCGAGAGCGTGAAGGTGACCACCGACGGCACCGCCATCGCCCCCAAGGATGTCGCTCTGGACACCAACGTCCGTTACTACTACAACGGCGTGGAGTGCAGCGCTACCACCACCACGGTCGCCGCCGCTCAGGCCAAGGCCAAGAACGTGGGCGTGAAGGTGGACTACATCGACAACGATAACAGCGGCA
>JAHZFC010000031.1:3949-16431 GCA_019421525.1 Clostridiales bacterium | reverse complement strand
CAGCGCCCAGATCATCCTTCGCTGGCACATCCAGGACGGCAACATCGTCATCCCCGGCTCCAAGAATCCGGACCACATCAAGGCCAACCTGGACCTGTTCGATTTCACCCTCACCGACGAGGAGATGGCGAAGATCGCCGCCATGGACCAGCGCAAGCGGTACTACCACAGCACGCCGGAGCTGCTGGCGCGCTATGCGTCCATGGTCCCCGATGTGGACGGGCAGAAATAAAGACGGATCTTCCCTTATCATAAACCTATCATCTATCGAAAAAGGAGCGTCATCCCATGAGAAAAGACTTTGGAAGCAAGCCCTGGCTCTATCCCCAGCCGGTGCTGATCATCGGCACCTATAACGACGACGGCACCGCCGACGCCATGAACGCCGCCTGGGGCGGACTGTATGATGCGGACAAGGTGGTGCTCTGCCTGAGCGCCGGGCACAGGACCACCGCCAACATCAAGGCCCGGGGCGCCTTTACGCTCAGCTTCGCCGACGCGGCCCATGTGGTCCCCTGCGACTATGTGGGGCTGGTGTCCGCCAAAACAGAGCCCAATAAGATGGACAAGTCCGGCCTCCATGTGACCAGGAGCAGCCGGGTGGACGCGCCCCTGATCGACGAGCTGCCTGTGGCCATGGAGTGCAAGTTCCTCAAGGTCAACGAGGATGGCAACATCATCGGGCAGATCGTCAATGTCACGGTGGACGAGAGCGTGCTGGACAGCGAGGGGAGCATCGACTTTGCCAAGTTCCGCCCCATCTCCTTCGAGCCGGCCCACGACCGCTACCATGTGCTGGGTGAGGCCGTGGGCAATGCCTTCCAGGACGGCGGCGCGCTGAAGGGATAACAGAAGAGACCGCGCCATATCGACAAAAGGAGAATGAATGACGAGGCGCCGTCTGCCGGGCCCGGCTGGAGGGCATGCGGTTCCGCTCCAGCGTGGATGCGGCGGATGTGGTGGACTGGGTGGACAGCCTGGGCCTGCCCGCCGCGGAAGGATAAGAACGAAACGACACAGGCGGGGCGCGGGGCCCGGAGCACAGGCTCCCGGCCCCGCCCGCGTCTTTTTTGGGGGACAAGGCTGCGCTCTGTGCAAAAAGGGACTGACCTGTCCCATGGGGACAGGTCAGCGGGAAAGGATGTTCTGTTTCCGGTGGGGAAAGGCGCCTCCGGCGGCGTGAGGACTATCTGTCGAGCAGCTTGCGCTGATACTCCAGCATCCGCAGGGACAGGATGAACGCGAAGATCTCATTGCCGTCCTCCAGATCTGAGCCCAGCAGCTCCATACACTTGTTGATGCGGTAGCGCACCGTGTTGCGGTGGATGAACAGGATCTCCGCGGTATGCACCAGGCTCTTGGTCTGCTCCAGGTAGACCTGGAGGGTGGCGCACAGCTCGGTATTGTGGGTCCGGTCATATTCCCCCAGCTCCTGGATCTTTTGATGGCAATACCGCATCAGCTTTTCCACCGGCACACACCGAAACAGCTGGAACGAGGAGAGGTCATCGTAACGGCAGTAGAGGAACTTCCTCTGGAGGCGGCAGGCCAGTTCCAGTGTGCTCTGGGCCTGCCGGTGATACTCCAGGAGCTGCTCCAGGCCGTCCACCCGGCGGCTCACCCCGGCCACCAGCTCCCACCGCCGCAGTAATCGCGTCAGCTTGGGGGCTTGGGCGGTCCAGTTGGAAATGTCCTGGTCGCTGCTGTAGATGCAGACCAGGGTGGAGTTATATAAGAACGTGCGTGAAAAAGGCAGCTGCCTGAATCCCTCCAGCACGGGCCGCAGGCTCTCACCCACCCGCTCCGTGGAACAGGCGGGACAAATGCAGAGCACATAGGTATATGCCCGCATGGAAAAGCCCAGGACGTCCAGCCGCTTGGCGGCCTGCTCCCGGCTGCAGCGAGTCCCCTCCAGCAGCTGGATGAAAAAATTCTCCACCGCGTTCCCGTCTGCGGTGATGTGGTAGCGGTCCTTCTGCAGCCTGGCCTCCGCAAAGGAGGAGACCAGCTCCATGAGCTGGATGTCCTCCTGGGCCAAGGGACGCAGATACGCCGTGAGCACCATGACGCCCACCGGCTGCCCCTCGGAGACCAGTGCCCTGATCAGTCTGGGGAATGGCACCTGCCCATCTGTGACCACCACGGGACGCCTGGTCTCCGTCGATGCCTCGTGGACAGAGCTTACCTCCCGGGTCTGGCTGATAGTGTTGCGCTCCAGGTCCGCCCGGACGATGTGCCGCTGCCAGGTGGCGTCATCCACCTCCACGCACTTGGTGTAGGCCAGGATGGTGTGGGCCATGTCGCTGATGAACACTGGATTGCCCATGATCTCATACGTCAGATCACAGATCTGCTGAAGGGATGACGCGTGAGCCAACTGACACAATCTGTCGATCATTTCCCGTTCCGGCATAATGCTCCCCCTTTTCCAGTCTATTTTACCGTTGCTTCGGCAAAAAGGCAAGCAGGCCCGCAGAAAAACATACCAGCCGGGACCGCTCGCAAGGGCGGTCCCGGCTGGCGTTTGCTCCAACGGATCCCTATCATGTAAAAATATCGATGGGGGACAGGCGGTCTCATCCACTGGGCGAGCATGGCCTGGAGCTCCTCCTGGCAGCTGATGACCACCGTGCCGTGGCCAGCGCCGCCCTGGAGCTGCTCCTTGGGGCCGGAGTAGAGGTCGTAGACAGCCTGGGTCTGCTCCACCGGGATATAGGCATCCTCAGCGGAGGACAGGAACAGCACCGGCACTGAGCAGTCCTTGCCGGACAGGGCGGCGGACAGCTCCATATCCCCGCTGGTGAAGCCCAGACCGTCGTGGTCCAGCCTCCACCCCATGAGGGTGAGGAAGGGGAACTCCGGCAGCCGGTAGCGGGACCAGAGGATGTGGCTGGCCTCCTGATGGAAGGAGGCATAGGGGCTCTCCGCCACGGCGTAGGCCGCCCGGCCATCCAGACTGCCGGCGGCAGCGGCGAACAGGATGGTATTGGCGCCGCACCCCTCGCCCCACAGCAGATAGGTCTGCTTCCCCAGCGTCTCATCCGCCCAGTCCAGCCAGCACACCAGGTCCTCCGACTCCTTCCAGCCGTAGCTGAAGTAGTCGCCCCCGCTCTCTCCATGGGCCCGGGGGTCCAGCAGCAGGATGTTGCATCCTGTCTCGGCGTTGAGCCAGGGCCCCATGAGAAGATCGTCCAGTCCGGTGCCGTTGAACCGGGGGATGCAGATGGCCGTCACATCGCTGCCCTCGTCATAGAGGTAGCCGTGGAGCTCCACCCCGTCCCGGGCGGTCACGGTCACAGACTCCCGAAGGCGGCTGTACCGCCAGCTGTCCCAGTCCGCCTGCAGCTGGGCCAGCTCCGGGCTGTCCCCGGGCTGGGCCGCCGTCTGAAGGTAGCTCACGGCCTCCTCCACGTCCACGCCCCGGCGCACGAAGCTGTCGTAATAGCTGTTGGCCAGCCCACGGATGTTGACAAAGGCCACCGTCAGCACCAGCAGGACCGCGCAGAACAAGATGACGCGGTTCTGCCGCCGGCGGGCGGGGGAGACGGGCTTTTTTTCCTGTTTGCTCATGGCGCGCTCCCTCCTGTCAATTGGTGGTCAGGTGCATCCCGATGGTATGGTGCTCCACCGGGTTGTCCTCCAGGGCCTGGGCGTCCAGCTCCTCCACCACCTGGGAGGCCAGGGTGACCAGGGCGGTCCGCTGGGCGGCGGAGCCGGAATAGCCCTCCAGCCGGACCAGATAGGCCGTCCCGGCCTGCCGGTCCATGAGGGCGGCGGTATCTCCCGCCTCGCGCTCCGGCGCGAAGCACCAGTCGGCCACCAGCTCCGGCAGGTCGGCACGGCCGACACCGGACAGACGGCCGTGCTCGCCCCAGGCCCGGTCGGCAAACTTGTCCGACAGCTCCGCCATAGTCTCCCGCCCCTCACTCATCCGCGCCTCCAGACGGCCCAGCCGGGCCTCCAGCTCAGTGAGCTGCTGCTCCCCCACCTGGCCGTCCGCCCGGGCGGGGACGGCCTCCAGCTCGATGAGCCACAGGTCGGCCAGCGCATACTCCTCCACCTGATGGGACTGCAGGTACTGTTCCACCTCCTGCTGGGTCACTGTGCCGCCCTGGGCCAGATAGGTCCGGTAGGCCTGGGCCCGCACTTCCCGCTCCAGCTCCCGGGTAAAGGCATCCTGGGTCATCCCGGCACCATAGTAAGCCGGGAAATAGTCCGCCATGGCCAGCCCGGTCTCCGAGCAGAGCTGGGATATCTCGTCCAGCTTCTCCTGGATCGGTGCCAGCTCCTCCTGGGAGAAGGTGTAGCCCTCCTCCCGGGCCAGACCGTCATAATAGTTGGCCAGCACCATGCGCTCCGCCGCCTGGGCGGTGAAGTGCTCCTTCCAGGTGGCGGTCTCATCATACTGCTGGTCAGACAGGGAGACGGTCAGGTCCAGCCCAGAGGAGGCGAAGTCCTCGCTGTCCACAAAGTCCCGGTAGCACCGAAAATAATAGTAGTTATACCCCACGGCGTTGTAGTCCTCGCCGTCCACTGTCACCGCGGTAAACCACCGCTGGAGATAGCCGGAGTTGAGCAGGATCATCACCAGCACGATGGGGATGATGATGATATAAAAGGCATACTCGAGCCGAAAGCTGTTTTTCTTCATGAAGGGACCTCCAAAAATGCGTCTGGGTCAAGATGATCATACAGGAAATCCGCCTGCTTGTCCAGGGGAAAAGCAGAAGGGCTGCCGCCGGGCAGCCCTTCTGTTGTCGTGTTTGGGGGAGCATTCCGCCATTTTCAGCCGATGGGATAGAAGATGATACAGCAGATGCAGCAGAAAATGGAGAAGATCAGAGGGATCACTGTCGCCGAGACGAACATGTCCTTGTATGCCTGCTTGATGGTCAGGCCGTACATGCCAAGGGTGATGGCGGTGGACTGGGCATGGGGCAGGTCGTCGAAGGTCTGGCTGGTGCACAGCAGCAGGCGCCGCAGTGCGCCGGGATCCACGCCCATCTCCACATATTCGGCGCCGAACATGGGGCCCCAGATCATCATGGCGGCGATGCCGTCGGCACAGATGAAGGCGATGATCATGACGGAGATCATGGCGGTGACATAGGGGTTGAGCTGCAGGCCCAGCACCCAGTCACGCAGGCTGTTGAAGGCCGAGCAGGTGGACACCACCTGGCCGAAGCCGAACACGCAGCCGGCCAGCATCAGGAAGCCCCACATGCCGGTGGCGCCCTGGCTGAGGATCTTGCCGAAGCCCTCGGACTTGCAGCGCTTGAAGTGGAGGAGGACCACGGCGATCACGCCGCACAGCTGGGCCACGGCCACCTGGTTGGTGGAATTGATCCCGGTCAGACCGGCAAAGTCCACAGGCATGCCGTCAGCGTTGGTGCCGAACTTCAGGGCGGCCATGAGGATGGCGGCGATCACCACCACAGCCAGGGGGATCACAGAGGTGGCGAAGGAGGGCAGGCCGGAGGTGTCGGTGTCCACCTCGCCCACATTGTGGTCGCCGTCAAAGCCGTCGCCATTTTTCCGGGCCACCCGCACCATGTGGGTGATCCAGAGCAGGAACAGGACGATGCCCAGCACGCCGCAGGCCACGGACAGCAGGGGGGCGGAGTAGATGCCCACGCCGGGCAGGAAGGTGCTGGGCAGAGAGCCGGGCACATTGGACACGGGCATGCAGAAGGAGATGGCGGGGGCGATGCCGTAGGCCGCCACCAGGCCCACCTTCCGGGGCAGGTTGGCCGCCTTCATCAGGGGGATGGCCAGCACCACGACCACCATGGTGTAGGTGCCCACGCCGGCCACCAGCAGGATGACGGTGGTGATGGAGATGGCCAGCCAGGACCGCTCCACCCCGAACCATTTGACCATGGTCTTGCCCACCGACATGGCCGCGCCTGTCTTATCCATCAGATAGGCCAGCAGGCCGGAGACGGTAAAGACAAAGAACTGCTGGGTGACCAGAGCCCCTACGCCGGCGGGGAAAGTGTCCAGCAGGGAGACCGCGATCGAGTTGGAAGACCCGAAGGCGGCGATGACAGCTGCGATCAGTGCGGCGATCCCGGTGTGGATGTTCATGTAACACAAGATCATGAACACCGCGATCGCCAGGAGGACACAGATGCCAGAAGCCCAAACATTGGAAAACAAACAAATACCTCCTTTTTACTTCTTTTCTCACAGGAAGAAGATCCCGGCTTTGCGCCGGGACCAGGAGAAAAGAGCTCGGAATGACCTCTCCATGCGACTCCCCCAAAGAGATGGACAAGGTTTTCCTCCTCTCATCACAAAGAAATTATATCATCCGCGTTTTCCGATGTCTTTGTGCACAGATGGTAAATTATGCTCCTTTCTTGTGCTCTGAGCACATGACACATCTGCTCTTTGCCCCATTCTCTCTGCGATTTCACCAAGATCTTTCCGGGCACATCCCCATTTATCTCTCTTTAGCCTGCATGAGCCGGGCCGTCGTCTGGGCCGTCCGACGAGCCTTTGTTCTTGAGATACAAAAGATCACGCAGATCTGACCCTGGCGCACAAATCCATACAGGATCTTTTCTGTTATAATAGATCTCACCTGAGATACGCGAACAGCACTTCAGATCCGGCGGTCCAAGACCGCTCAAAGGGAGGAACGGAAGAGGATGTATCAAATCACGAAAAACTGTGTCTGCTGCCACAACTGCGCCACGGAATGTCCCATGCAGGCCATCGATTATGTGGGCTGCAAGTATGAGATCGACCAGGACAAGTGTGTGGAGTGCGGCCTGTGCGCCCGGGTGTGCCACACCGCGTCCATCATCAACACGGAGGACGATGCCCAGGCCCCTGCCCACGACCTCATCGTCAAGGAGGCCGACGTGGTGGTGGGCGGCGCCGGCACCGGCCTGGTGGCCGCCGTCCGGGCCGCCATGGCGGGGAAAAAGGTGGTGGTGCTGGAGAAGTCCAGCCGCCTGGGGGGCAACACCGACTATGCCCACGCCTATTTCCCGGTCTACACCAAGTGGCATGAGAAGGCCGGCATGCCCGACTGCCGGGAGCAGGCCATCGAGCACTACAAGAAGGTGACCGACGGGGAGCTGGACGAGGGGGTGCTGCGCACCGCCGTCTACGGCTGCGGTGACTTCTTCGACTGGCTGTGCCAGTTCGGCACCTGCGAACAGGTCTACCACCTGGTCAACCTGGGGGACGCCGACGCCCACGGGCCCATCTACGGCCCCGGCCTGCTGGACTTCCCTGACCGCATCCGGGACAACCTCAACTGCCGGGACGATGCCATCGGCCCCGGCTGGGGAGGCACCTACATCAAGTACACCATGCTGGAGGCCATCGAGAAGCTGCGCCTGGATGTGGAGATCCTCACCGAGCACGCCGCCCGCCACCTGCTCACCGACGACACCGGCGCCATCACCGGGGTGATCGCCGACGACCCCGGCGGACAGACTCAGGTCAACGCGCCTGTGGTCATCCTGGCCACCGGCGGCTTCGGCAAGAGCGATGAGAAGCTCCGGCAGTTCGCCCCCTGGTTCTTCGAGGGGGAGACACCCATCCACCGCTTCTCCGTCCCCACCGACACCGGCGACGGCATCGACATGCTCCGGGAGCTGGGGGTGGAGCCCGACCCCGAGCGGCTGTTCGTCTCCTGCTTCGGCCCCAAGCACCATCCCTTCAACAACATCCTGGCCGACATGGCCCTGGAGCCGGAGGCCATCCAGGTCAACCTCAACGGGCAGCGCTGGGTGGACGAGACCCTCCACCTCCACGGCATGACTCCCTATATCGACCAGCAGCCCAAGGAGATCTCCTGGGCCATCGGAGGCCGGGACAACTGGGCGGCCATCGCGGAGAAGTTCCTCCATAACCCAGCCTTCGCCAAGCGCCGCTGGCAGTTCGAGACCTGGGAGGCCGATCTGGAGGAGGAGTCCCAGCTGGACACCCCGGTGAAAAAGGCGGACACCCTGGAGGAGCTGGCCCAGCTGTGCGGCATGCCCGCCCAGGCCCTGACGGACACCGTGAAGCGGTACAACGAGTTCTGTGCCAGGGGCGTGGACGAGGACTTCGGCAAGGCTGCCGGGCACCTGGTGCCCATCTCCGACCACGGCCCCTACTATGCCATCTACGGCCAGCGCTTCTCCGAGGCGGCCATGGGCGGCCTGATGGTGGACGGCCAGTGCCGGGTCCTTCGCAACGACGGCACCCCCATCCCCGGCCTGTACGGGGTGGGCGACGCCACCTCCGCCATGCACCGCAGGGGCAAGCTGGCGGTGATCTCGGAGCTGACCTGGGCGGTGGCCTCCGCCTACACCTCCGGCGGCAACGCCGTGGACTATCTGGACCGTAAGGGCCAGTGAGCTGGAAAAGGAGGAATGGAAGATGTTTTTACGCGACAATTCGGTGTTCGTCCCGGTGACCGATCCTAATATGGACCCCAAACGCACCCCCAACCAGCGCCTGCCCATGGATCAGCGGCTGTCCACCTTCCAGGAGGTGGAGCTCACCTATACCGAGGAGCAGGCCGCGAACGAGGCCAGCCGCTGCCTCCAGTGCCCCACACACTGGTGCAGCAAGGCCTGTCCGGCCGGCGTCCCGGTGACCGAGTTCATCGGCCATGTCCAGAAGCAGGACTACGAGGGGGCCTATCAGCTCATCCGCACCGCCTCCATGCTGCCTGAGATGTGCTCCCGCCTGTGCCCCCAGGAGAAGCAGTGCCAGTCCAACTGCACCCGCAGCGTCCGGACCCAGGCGGTGGGCATCGGCCGGCTGGAGCGCTTTGTGGTGGAGCAGCACTACGCCTCCGGCGCCCAGGAGCCCAAGGCCCAGCCCACCGGCAAACGGGTGGCCGTGGTGGGCTCCGGCCCTGCGGGGCTGGCGGCGGCCCAGTACCTGGCCGACCGTGGCCACGCCGTCACCGTCTATGAGCGCAGTGACCGCCCCGGGGGGCTGCTGGAGTACGGCATCCCCAACATGAAGCTGGAAAAGGGCACGGTGGCACGCAAGGTGGACGCCATGAAGGCCCAGGGCGTGGAGTTTTGCCCCGGGGTCAACGTGGGCGTGGACCTGACCGCCGAAGAGCTGACGGCCCAGTATGACGCGGTCATCCTGTGTGTGGGCACCGGCAACGCCCGGAAGCTGGCGGTGGAGGGCGCGGACCAGGTCCGGGGCGTGTGCGCCGCGGTGGACTACCTGTCCGCCTCCACCCGGACCGTTCTGGACCCGGAGCAGGGCCGCTCCGCCGCCCTGGACCCCAATGGCAAGGACGTGGTCATCGTGGGCGGCGGCGACACCGGCAACGACTGCCTGGGGGTCAGCCTCCGGGGAGGGTGCCGCTGCGTGGTCCAGCTGGAGATGCTGCCAAAGGACGCGGGCAAACCCGTCATCTATGAGCCCCGCCGCCAGAACAGGCCCGACGTGAAGGTGGACGGCAGCCAGGAGGAGTGCCTGTCCGTGTTCGGCAAGGACCCCCATGTCTACCAGACCACCGTCAAGTCCCTCCAGACCGATGGAAACGGCCAGCTCCAGGCGGTGGTCACCGTGGACCTGGAGCCGGTGTACGACAGCCAGCGCCGCCTGACCATGAGGGAGATCGAAGGGACGGAGAAGGTCCTGCCCTGCCAGCTGCTGGTGGTGGCCGCCGGCTTCCTGGGCCCCTGCGGCTATGTGGCCGACGCCTTCGGGGTGGACACCGATGCCCGCAGCAACATCGCCGCCGACCGCTACGCCACCAGCGCGGCTAAGGTGTACGCCTGCGGCGACTGCCGTACCGGCCAGTCCCTGGTGGTCAAGGCCATGGCCGACGGCCGGGACTGTGCCAAAGCCGTGGACGAGGCCCTGGGCTAATGCGCTCCAGGCCCCCGCGGCCCTGAGACAGTGTCAAAGAGCCCTGTATCCGCACCAGGCCCGTGCGGATGCAGGGCCTTTTTCTGCCCCGGAGGAAAGACCGGGACCAGAGCCGTAAAGAACGGATATGATCGCGCCGCAGCATCTCGACGAGGGCCTCCTCTTGTGGTATACTGTTTACCAGTATGTTTTCACAGGGGAGGATCTTTTATGGGCGGGCAGACGGGAGAAAAGCCGATCAAACGTATTTGTGCTGGCCTGTTGGCCCATGTGGACGCGGGCAAGACCACATTGTCCGAGGCCCTGCTCTACCTTACCGGCCAGACCCGGAGGATGGGACGGGTGGACCACCAGGACACGGTGATGGATACCGATGCGCAGGAGCGGGAGCGGGGCATCACCATCTTCTCCAAGCAGGCCCGGCTGGCCTGGGGGGAGCTGGAGCTGACGCTGCTGGACACCCCGGGGCATGTGGACTTTGCCGCCGAGATGGAGCGCACCCTCCAGGTGCTGGACTACGCCATTTTGGTGGTCAGCGGGGCGGACGGCATCCAGGGACACACCGCCACATTGTGGCGGCTGCTGGAGCACCAGAGCATCCCCACCTTTCTCTTCATCAACAAGATGGACCAGCCGGGGACCGACCGGGCGGCCCTGATGGACCAGCTGCGCCAGCGGTTGGACGGAGGGTGCGTGGACTTTGGCGCAGGCCGGGAGGAGCTGCTGGAAAGCGCCGCGCTGTGCGATGAGGAGCTGATGGAGCGTTATCTGGCGGGGGAGGCGCCGGACGACGGCGATCTGGCCGCCCTCATCGCCACCCGCAGGATGTTCCCCTGCTTCTTCGGCTCGGCGCTGAAGCTGGAGGGGGTGGAGGAGCTGCTGTCCGCCCTGGAGCGGTACACCCTGGAGCCCCAGTGGGGAGAGCGCTTCGCCGCCCGGGTGTTCAAGGTCAGCCGGGACGAGCGGGGGGAGCGTTTGAGCTGGCTGAAGCTCACCGGAGGCCAGCTCCGGGTGCGCCAGGCTCTGTCCGGGGGCCAGGGAGAGGAACGCTGGGAGGAGAAGGTCAGCCAGATCCGGCTGTACTCCGGGGCGAAGTATACCTCTGTGGACCAGGTGGAGGCGGGGACGGTGTGCGCCGTCACCGGCCTGAGCCGCACCCGCCCGGGCCAGGGCCTGGGGGAGGAGGGGGCGGGCGGCGCGCCCGAGCTGGAGCCGGTGCTCAACTATCAGGTCATCCCCCCGGCGGGGTGCGACGTGCACACCCTGCTCCAGCACCTGCGCCAGCTGGAGGAGGAGGACCCACAGCTGCGGGTGCTGTGGAACGAGACCCTGGGGGAGATCCACCTGCGGCTCATGGGGGAGATCCAGCGCTCGGTGCTCACCCGGCTCATCCACGACCGGTTCGGGGTGGACGTCACCTTCGGCACAGGCAATATCGTCTATAAGGAGACCATCGCCGCCCCGGTGGAGGGGGTGGGCCACTTCGAGCCCCTGCGCCACTACGCCGAGGTGCACCTGCTGCTGGAGCCCCTGGAGCGGGGGTCGGGCCTCCAGTTCGACACCATCTGTCCCGAGGACGTGCTGGACCGCAGCTGGCAGCGGCTCATCCTCACCCACCTGATGGAAAAGACCCATGTGGGGGTGCTCACCGGATCGCCCATCACAGACATGAAGCTCATATTGCTCACCGGCCGGGCCCATGTGAAGCACACCGAGGGGGGCGACTTCCGCCAGGCCACCTACCGGGCGGTGCGCCAGGGGCTGCGCATGGCCCAGAGCATCCTGCTGGAGCCGTGGTACGAGTTCCGGCTGGAGGTGCCCGCCGACTGCCTGGGCCGGGCCATGGCAGACATCCAGCGGATGAGCGGACGGTTCGACCCGGCGGACCACCAGGGGGACACGGCGGTGATCACCGGCAGCGCGCCGGTGTCCGAGATGGGGGACTACTGGACCCAGGTGGCGGCCTATACCCGGGGATCGGGCCAGCTGACGTGCACCCTCCGGGGGTACGAGCCCTGCCACGATGCCCAGGCGGTGATAGAGCGGATCGGCTACGACCCGGACCGGGACACGGACGACCCCGCCGACTCGGTGTTCTGCTCCCACGGGTCGGGGGTGACGGTGAAGTGGGACCAGGTGCGCCAGCACATGCACCTGGACTCCGGCTGGCGGCCGCCTGCGGAGGAATCGGAGGCGGACCAGAGCCAGGGCATTCCCCGGCAGGCCATGGGCTACGCAGACAGCGCCAAGATGGAAAAGGAGCTGGAGGCCATCTTCACCCGGACCTACGGCCCCATCAAGCCCCGGGCCTTCGCCCCCACTGCCAAGGCCCCGGCCAGGAAGGAGCGGCCCTGGAAGGGACTCAAGCCCCGCTTCCAGGGGGAGGAGTATCTGCTGGTGGACGGGTACAACATCATCTACGCCTGGGATGACCTGAAACAGCTGGCAGCGCAGGACCTGGACGGGGCCCGGATGCGGCTGATGGATATCCTGAGCAACTACCAGGGCTGGCGAAAGTGCCGTGTGATCCTGGTGTTCGACGCCTACCGGGTCAAGGGCAACCCCGGCTCGGTGGAGCGATACCACAACATCCATGTGGTGTATACCAAAGAGGCGGAGACAGCGGATATGTATAT
>JAHZFC010000031.1:0-3939 GCA_019421525.1 Clostridiales bacterium | reverse complement strand
CACCTACGAGATCGCCCGGGAGCACCGGGTGCGGGTGGCCACCTCCGACGCGCTGGAGCAGATGATCATCCTGGGCCACGGGGCCCAGCGGATCTCCGCCCGGGAGCTGCGCTTTGAGATCGACCAGGCGGTGGCGGAGATGCGCCGCATCATCGGAGGATAGAGGAGCAAAGGGGCCCTGCTGGCAGACATTCGTTTGTCAACAGGGCGTTTTTGTAAATTGGTCACATCTTTTTGGTTGTGAAGAACGCTTTCCTATGATATAATAAGGCATGAAAGACGTGCAAATGCCCGCCGGAGACGGATCGGCGGGCCGGATGGAAAGGAGGTCATGCTTTGCGGCATAATCAACTTTTATTGGAAAAAATACGCGAGTCCCTGTCGTCGGTGCTGCCCATCACGGCCATCGTGCTGGTCATCAGCGTCACCGTTGCCCCGCTGACTCCGGGCACCATGGTGCTGTTTTTGTTCGGGGCGCTGCTGCTGGTGTTCGGCATGGGGCTGTTCACCCTGGGGGCGGATATGTCCATGATCCCCATGGGAGACGGCATCGGCGTGGAGATCAGCAAGGCCAGGCGGGTGGGCATCCCACTGCTGGTGTGCTTTGTGCTGGGGGTGGTGGTCACCATCGCCGAGCCCGACCTGCAGGTGCTGGCCGAGCAGCTGCCCTCAGTGCCCAACATGACCCTGATCCTGGCCGTGGCCATCGGGGTGGGGGCATTCCTGGTGCTGGCCCAGGTGCGTATGCTGCTGAACATCCCGCTGTCCTACATGCTGCTGTTCTTCTACATCCTGGTGTTCATCCTGTCCTACTTCGCGCCGGACAGCTTCGTCCCCGCCGCCTTTGACTCCGGCGGCGTCACCACCGGCCCCATCACCGTGCCCTTCATCATGGCGCTGGGCATCGGCATGGCGGCGGTGCGGAGCGACAAGAACTCCAGCAGCGACTCCTTCGGCCTGGTGTCCCTGTGCTCCATCGGGCCCATCCTGTCCGTGATGATCCTGGGCATCGTCATGCCCGACCTGGACGCGGCCTACACCCCGGTGTCCATCCCGGAGGTGACCACCACCCAGGAGGCGGCCGCCCTGTTCGTGGACGAGATCCCCGCCTATGTGGGGGAGGTGGCGGCGGCCCTGCTGCCGATCATCGTGATCTTCGCCCTGTTCCAGCTGGTCTTCCGCCGGTTCCAGCGCCATCAGCTGGGCAAGATGGTGGTGGGCCTGGTGTACACCTATGTGGGCCTGGTGCTCTTCCTGGTGGGGGTCAATGTGGGCTTCATGCCCGCCGGCGCCACCATCGGCGCGTCCATCGCCTCGGGGGGGACACAGTGGCTGCTGGTGCCCATCGGGGCGCTGGTGGGCTATTTCATCGTCCGGGCGGAGCCCGCGGTGCAGGTGCTGGCCCGGCAGGTGGAAGAGGTGTCCAACGGCTCGATCACCCAGAAGTCTATCAACCGCGCCCTGTCCATCGGCATTGCCCTGTCCGTGGGGCTGGCCATGGTGCGGATCCTGACGGGGATCTCCATCATGTGGTTCCTGATCCCGGGCTATGCGGTGGCCCTGGCCATGACCTTCTTTGTGCCCCAGATGTTCACCGGCGTGGCCTTTGACTCCGGCGGCGTGGCCTCCGGCCCCATGACCACCACCTTCCTGCTGCCCCTGGCCATGGGGGCCTGCGAGGCGGTGGGGGGCAATGTGCTCACCGACGCCTTCGGCATCGTGGCCCTGGTAGCCATGACGCCGCTGTGTACCATCCAGCTGCTGGGCCTGTACGGAAAGATCAAGGCCCGCAGAGCAGCCAAGGCCCTGCGCCAGGCCATCCGGGAGGAGCTGGCCGGCCTGGAAGAGGGCGTGATCTACTGGGAGGTGTGATGATATGGCGACATCTGTCAGCCCAATGCAGCTGTTGGTCTCCATCGTGGAGCGGGGCAAGGGGAAGGGCCTGCTGGAGCACTACCGGCAGTTCGGCCTGATCCATCATGACCAGGCGGCGGGCCATGGCACCGCGGCCTCCCATTTGCTGGACACCCTGGGCTTCGGCACCAGCGAGCGGGATGTGATCATCTCCTTTGGCCCAAGGGACACCATACGACAGCTGATGAACCATTTGAAGGACGACGACCGCTCCAAGCTGGGGGCGCCGGGCATCGCCTTTGCCCTGGACCTGTCGGGGATGAGCGCCATCCTGGCGGTGGCCCTGGCCCGGCTGGAGGAAATGAGACCGGAAAGGGGAGAGCAGATCATGGAGCAGGGCAACCACCACAGCCTGATCTTAGTCACCGTCAACCAAGGCTACACCGATGCGGTGATGGACACCGCCCGGGCGGCTGGCGCCAGGGGAGGCACGGTCATCCGGGCCCGGTGGACCGGCGCGGAAGAGGTGGAGAAGTTCGTGGGCATCACCATCCAGGCGGAGAAGGAGGTGCTGGCCATCGTGGCCAATAACCGGGAGCGCAACGCCATCATGGAGGCCATCGACAGGACCCACGGCCTGCGCACCTCCGCTCAGGCCATGGTGGTGTCGCTGCCCATCGACCACACCGCACGGCTGGATTAAGCGCGGAGCCGTCGCGAGCAGCCCGGATGGACCGCATCGAGGGCGAGAAACCAAGGACAGCAAAGCTGTCCTGTTTCAAGCCCGAGACGGAGGGAAGCCGGGCGTCGTGAGCAGGCGCAGCGTGATAGGATGAAGCGCGGAGCCGTCGCGAGCAGCCCGGATGGACCGCATCGAGGGCGAGAAACCAAGGACAGCAAAGCTGTCCTATTTCAAGCCCGAGACGGAGGGAAGCCGGGCGTCGTGAGCAGGCGCAGTGTGATAGGATGAAGCGCGGAGCCGCCGCGCGGCGGAGGGCCAAGGGCTGGAGCTCTTGACCTGCTTTAAGGACTGCGTCCCTGAAGAACGGCTTTTTCCAACCCCATTTCTTTTGGAGGCCAAAGCGAGGGCGGGACCCTTGCGACCGCTTGAGGCCGTCCCGCCCTCCGGCACCCACAAGGTTTCGCCTTGCGGCGACCTTCTTTTCGCTCGTGCGAAAAGAAGGCAAAAGCACGCTTAGGGGGTGCGGCCCCGGATGAAGCTCCGGCCAGAGGGCGGCCGGGCTCCATAGGGTCCCCACCCCCTAAGGACCCCCGTTTTTACGGGAGAGCAGGATAAGAGAGTGCGTTTTTCTCCATCCGGCGTCGGGGTGAGCCGACACCCTCTGCCACTATTTCCCGCTGCCGCTCTTCTGGCAGTTGTGGCAACTTGCCGGGCCCTCGGGACACGCCTGCTACCAGCAGGTTTCCGCGCCAGGCGCTCTATCGTGGATAGCAGGCACCTCTGTGTTGGTACGTATCAGCGGAAGCGGCGCAGGGGGTAGGGAGTATCCCAGTTACCACAGCGCCGGTCCATAGAGGAACGCACCGAAGGGCCAGAAAGCGCTTTTCTTTGGATCTCAAAAACCGTTTCTTTTGGCGCATACAAAAGAAATGGTTTTTGGAGAATACGTCCCAAGGGCGCCAGCCCTTGGTTCTTGCCTTCTTTTCGCACGAGCGAAAAGAAAGGTCGCCGTCAGGCGAAACCTGGCCCCGGAAAGCCGGGATGGCTCTTCCTGCCATTTCTTTTAGCGCACACAAAAGAAATGGATTTTGGTGGCTCATTCTCCAAGGGCGAAGCCTTTGGCCTTTGTTACCTTTTCTCGCGGGCGAAAAGGGCCCGCCGGGAGGCTGGGATGGCCTCGTGGGCGGCAGGGGCCCACCCTCGCGAGTGTTGTGCAATTTGACAACGCCTGAATTTCGGCATGAAAAAATTTTATAAAAATCTGATAAAAACTCCTTGACAAAGGCGGGAAGATATAGTAATATAAAGCCAGAAAGGAAAGGGTGAGTCCGATGTACTAACAAGTAAATAGTACAGAAGTACAGAAGTACAGAAGTACAGAAGTACAGAAGTACAGAAGTACA
>JAHZFC010000003.1:13793-34916 GCA_019421525.1 Clostridiales bacterium | reverse complement strand
ATCCGCCGGTGGACGTGCTGCCCTCCCTGTCCCGCCTGAAGGACAAGGGCATCGGAGCGGGGCGTACCCGGGAGGACCATGCCGACACCATGAACCAGCTCTTTGCCGCCTATTCCACCGGCAAGGAGAACAAGGAGCTCATGTCCATCCTGGGCGAGGGAGCCCTCACCCCCACCGACCTGCTGTACGCCAAATTCGCCGACGAGTTTGAAAAGCGGTATGTGAACCAGGGCTATGAGGAGAACCGTTCCATCGAGGAGACGCTGGACCTGGGCTGGGAGCTGCTGTCCATCCTGCCCACCGCCGAGCTCAAGCGCATCCGCCAGAGCTATATCGACAAGTACCTGCCCAAGAAGGAGGGGTGAGCCATGGCTGTCACCGTCACCACCCCCACCCGGATGGAGCTGACCCGGCTCAAGGGCAAGCTCAAGACCGCCCAGCGGGGCCACAAGCTGCTCAAGGACAAGCGGGACGAGCTGATGAAGCAGTTCCTGGACACGGTCCGTGAGGTGCGCACCCTCCGCTCCCGGGTGGAGGAGGAGCTGATGCGGGTCCACGGCTCCTTCACCGTGGCCTCCGCCCTCATGAGCGGCAAGGCCCTGGAGCAGGCTCTCATGTACCCCAAGCAGGGGGTGGAGCTGGATATGACCTTCCGCAACGTCATGAGCGTCAAGGTGCCGGTCTACCACTACAAGACCCGTACCGACGACGCGGGGGACATCTTCCCCTACGGCTTCGCCGCCACCTCCGGCGAGCTGGATGACGCGGTGGCGGCCCTGGGAGACGTGTTCCAGTCCATGCTCCAGCTGGCCCAGATCGAAAAGACCGCCCAGCTCATGGCCGAGGAGATCGAAAAGACCCGCCGCCGGGTCAACGCCCTGGAATATGTGGTCATCCCTCAGACGGAGGAGGCCATCCGGTATATCACCATGAAGCTGGATGAGAACGACCGGGCTACCACCACCCGCCTGATGAAGGTCAAGGATATGCTGCTGGAGCAGTCGCTGGAGGAGCAGCGGGCCAGGGATGAGCAGGCCCTGCGGGACTTCCGTGCAAAATAAAAGCGCCGTCAAGGACAGCGGCACATCTGGATTTCTCCCTGACAGGAGATCAGAGAGAAACGTATGATCGTTCCGGCCGGCAGCCCAAGGGCTGCCGGCCGCTTTTTATCCAGCGCGGCAGAACTTATGATTTTCCATCGGCGCAGCACCACCCGTCTTTGCCTATGGGACATAAAATGCCCCCTTTCTGACAGGCGGCGGGAAATGGGACCGTCTGTCAGAAAGGGAGCATATCAAAACGCGGCTGTACGATCTGCGCCCGCACGCGGTGAGGAGCGGCGCCCTGCGTAAAGTAAAACGGGCTGAAAAAGGGAGCGGCGGCCTTCAGTACGGCAGGATCACCAGGCAGATCATCAAAAAGTGGGCGATGGAGCCCAGCAGGATGAACACATGGAAGATCTCGTGGCAGCCGAAGCGGGGATTGTTCCGGCCGGGCCACTTCAGGGCGTAGAGCACGCCGCCAACAGTGTACAGCACGCCCCCCAGCAGCAGCCAGAACAGCCCGGCAAAGCCCACCGCGTTCCACAGCGGCCAGATGGCGATCACCGCCAGCCAGCCCATGGCGATGTAGATGGTGGCGGTCAGCGCCCGGGGGCAGTTGATCCAAAACAGGCTCATGAACACCCCGGCCACCGTCAGGCCCCAGATGACCCCAAACAGGGACCAGCCCCAGGGGCCCCGCAGGGCGGTGAGGCAGACGGGGGTATAAGTGCCGGCGATGAGGAAATAAATAGAGGTATGGTCATATTTGCGCAGGTTGATCCGGCCCCGGACCGAGGTATTCACGCAGTGGTACAGGGTGGAGGCAGTGTACAGCCCGACCATAGACGCCCCGTAGATGGCAAAGGACACCAGCTTCCAGGGGTCGCCCCCCTGGAGGGCTGCCTGGACCATCAGCAGCACCGTACCGATCAGGGCCAGCACCGCGCCGATGCCGTGGGTGATGGCCGACCAGGGGCGCAGGCCGTCGTAGGGGTCCCGGCCCTTCTCCTGGGGGCGGGCGCGTCTGCGGCGGACAGGGGAGAGTTCAAAGGGATCGGGAGTCACGGCATATTCCATGGAGGCTCCTCCTTTCCGGTGTATTGTCATGGATAGTATAACACCAGGACCACATAATATCAAGAGAAAAACGACGAAATATCATTTTTAATATTATATTAAAAAATCTGCATGAAATTGGAAACGATCTCACCCGATCGCACATGTATGGAGACAGCAAGTGGCCCTCCCCGGCACAGCCGGGGAGGGCCACTTGCTGTCTGTGAAATTTTGCAGCAGGGGAATGATCTCATTTCCGCCAGCGCTTGAGCTGGGGGAAGAAGCGATACATCTGCTCCCGGGCCTGCTGCTCCGTCATACCCGTGTTTGCCTGGACCATGTGGGGGGTGCAGAAGTCGATCATCTCCTCCATGGTCATGTCGCCCACGAACCGTCCCTGCTGGTAGCAGTAGGCGCAGTAGTCGGGGCTCAGAGTGCCGTCGGCCTCGGTGCCATGCTGGCTGGCTCCAGCGAGGGGCATGCCGCAGGACTGGCAGAAGTTCGTGCTTAGGTCTTTCATAGTTGGGACCTCCTTTTGTTTGGATGGTCCCATGGTACCACAGCAAACCTGACAGGGTGTGTCAGGTTCCCCGTGGACCTGGTAAATTTCCCGGCCCAGCAGGGCCATGCGCCGGCGCAGGTCATCCGGCGCCACGATCTCCACCCCGGCGCCGAAGCTCAGAAGATAGCCGTACAGCCACTGGTCCTCCGGGAACACCGCTCGGACCTCCAGCCGCCCGTCGGCCAGGGTGGTGACGCAGTCCCGGTCAAATTCGTCGTATACCCGCCAGGCCAGGGCGGGGGAGAAGCGCAGGACGCACTCCAGACGGAACAGGGGCGGGATCTCTCCGTCAAAGTCGATGTCCGGGGGAGATAGCTGGCGGTGGAACTGCCGGTCAGTGACCGTGAGATCCAGGATCCGGGTCAGCCGGAAGGTGCGGTAGTCCTCCCGGTCCAGGTCCAGGGCCTGGAGGTACCACCCCTGGCCCTTGTACACCAGCCGGGCGGGGAGGGCCCGGCGGGGCAGGGTGAGCCCCTGGGAGCTGGCGTAGCGGAAGGCGATCTCCCGCCGGCCCAGGATGGCCTGCCGCAGGGCGTTGAACAGGGCGTCGTCCCCGTGGCAGTCCCCCCAGCGGGACAGGTGGACCTGGAGCCAGCCCTCCTGTCCGCCCTGGCGGAACAGGGCGGACAGCTTGGTGAGGGCGGCGCCGTCCCCCACAGCGGGCAGGGCGCGCAGGGCGGAGAGCAGCTGGCACTGCTCCTCTTCCGTGAAGGCGGCCCGGTCCAGCACGAAGCCGTCCATCAGGGACACGCCGCCCCCCTGACCCTGGGTGGTGCAGATGGGCACCCCGGCGGCGGACAGGGCGTCCACGTCCCGGTAGACGGTGCGCACCGATACCTCCAGCTTTTCCGCCAGCTGTCCGGCGGTGAGCCTGCCGTGCTCCAGCAGCAGATATACCATTTGAAACAGGCGGTCGGCGGACATGTGGGGGCCCCCTTGCGGTCGTGTCGTATCTCGCGGTATCCTGATGATACCATAAACCGGGCATGGCTGCAAGGGCAGGGCCTTGCCATCTTTGGAGGCCCAGCCGGGCCTGGCGGCGGCCTGCTTTCTGCGCGGGCAGAAAGTAGGCAAAAGCCAAGGGCTGGCGCCCTTGGGATCGTGTTTTTCCCGACCCCATTTCTTTTGACAGCGCCAAAAGAAACGGTGTCGGACCGCCAAAGAAAAGCGCGATACCATGGTCTACTACCTACCACTCAACGACCGGCGCTGTGGTGACTAGGACTGACTGGAACCCCTGCGCCGCTGCCGCTGATGCCGACCAGAACGGCACCCTCAGCAGCCCCCCGATAGAGCGCCTAGTGCTGGCGCTTGCTGGAAGCAGGCGTGTCCCGAGGGCCGGGCATGTTACCACAACTGCCAATAGAGCGGTGAGCGGGAATTAGGGGTAGAGTGTATCGGATCACCTCAGCGCCGGAAATAGACAGTGGCACTTCTTATCCGGCTCTCCCGTGATCAGGGGCCCCGCAAGAGCCCAGCGAAGCGGGTCTTGTGGGGAGAGGACGAGCAAGGAAGCGAACGCAATTTTCGCCGTCAGGCGGAAATGGAGTGGAGCGGACTTTGCGAGGACGAGGGGGGTCCTTAGGGGGTACGGGCCCTATGGAGTCCGGCCGCTCTCTGGCCGGAGCTTCATCCGGGGCCGTACCCTCTAAGCGTGCTTTTGCCTACTTTTCGCACGGACGAAAAGTAGGCCCCCGGAGGGCGGGACGTCCTTATTGAGTTGCAAGGGCCCCGCCCTTGCTGTTGCTGTCAAAAGAAATGGTTTTTGGTAAATTGGTCCCAAAGGCGAAGCCTTTGGTTTTGGGCACTTTCTGTGCGTACAGAAAGTAGGTCGCCGCAAGGCGAAACCTTGCCCCCTCAGTCCGCCTGTCGGCGGACAGATCCCCCGCCAGGGGGGAGCTGGGGGGCGCGCAAGAGCCCCCCTTTACTTCATCACGGCAAAGTGCTATAATACCATATATCTGTCAAAATCTTTCCCACAGGAGGTCATCCCCATGGTATCCCAACGCATGAAGCAGCTGGGCACCGCCCGCTCGGTGATCCGGGAGCTGTTTGAATACGGAAATCAGCGCGCCGCCCAGGTGGGCCGGGAGAATGTGTTCGACTTCTCCATCGGCAACCCCTCCGTTCCCCCACCCCCCCAGGTCAACGAGACGGCCATCCGCCTGCTCCAGACAGAGGACCCCACCGCCCTCCACGGCTACACCAGCGCCCAGGGGGACGCCGGGGCCCGCTCCCTGCTAGCCGCTGACCTGAACCGCCGGTTCCAGGCCGGGGTGTCCGCTGACGACCTGTACATCACCGTGGGGGCTGCCGCCGCCCTGTGCTGCGTGTTCCACGGTCTGGCCTGTCCGGGGGATGAGTTTATCGTCATCGCCCCCTACTTCCCCGAGTACCAGGTGTTCATCGAGGGCACCGGCTGCCCCATGAAGGTGGTCCAGCCCGACCCCAGCACCCTCCAGATCGACCCCGCGGCCCTGGAGGCGGCCATCACCGAGCACACCAAGGCGGTGGTGGTCAACTCCCCCAACAACCCCTCCGGCGTGGTGTATACCCCGGACACCCTCCAGGCGGCGGCCGGCGTGCTGGAGCGCAAGAGCCGGGAATACGGCCACCCCATCTACCTGGTGGCGGACGAGCCCTACCGGGAGATCGTGTTCGGCGGCTGCTCCGTGTCCTGGCTGCCCCATGTGTACCGGGACTGCATCGTGTGCTACTCCTTCTCCAAGTCCCTGTCCCTGCCGGGGGAGCGCATCGGCTATGTGCTGGTCCCCCCCGCGGTGACCGGCCACGACGAGGTGTACGCCGCCGTGGCCGGGGCGGGGCGGAGCCTGGGCTATGTCAACGCCCCCAGCCTGTTCCAGCGGGTGGCGGCGGCGTGCTGCTCCCTCACCTCCGACCTGTCGGTGTACGAGCGGAACGCCAGCCTGCTGGTGTCCTCCCTGCGGGAGATGGGCTACACCTGTGTGGAGCCCCAGGGGGCCTTCTACCTGTTCCTCAAGACCCTGGAGCCGGACGACGGGGCCTTCAGTGAGCGGGCCAAGCAGTTTGACCTGCTGCTGGTGTCCGGCTCCGGCTTCGGCGCGCCGGGGTGGGTGCGGCTGGCCTTCTGCGTCCAGACGGAGATGATCGAGCGGTCCCTGCCCAGGTTCAAGGAGCTGGCGGAGAGTTATCGGTAAAACAACAAGACCGGCGGGCTGTGAAGCCCGCCGGTCTTTTCATTTTTTGCCCTTATGTCAGGTCGCCAAATTCAAAGGCGTCCAATACTTCCTTCAGTGCAGTCCAGCCATATTCCGGGTCCTTCTGGTCCATTGCGCGGACACGGTACTGGGCTCCGCCCACATAGAAATACGCTTCGTGGGCGGTATATGGGCCGCCCCGTTGGGGGTCCGCGAACGTGGAGTGGACGATGGTCATCTCCAGCCCCGAGGGAGAAACATAAGTCTC
This sequence comes from Clostridiales bacterium, assembly GCA_019421525.1. Taxonomy (GTDB): domain Bacteria; phylum Bacillota; class Clostridia; order Oscillospirales; family Oscillospiraceae; genus Enterenecus. The sequence goes on along the minus strand of JAHZFC010000003.1, from coordinate 28,808 downwards.
TTCTGTAAAGGTCGTACCGTCCACGTATTGGAAACGATAGCCGTGCTGTTCCATTCCCTCTTGATAGATTTCCACCTCAACTTCAATGGAGACATCGTGGCTGTTTTGCCCCTCCTGGAGATGGCAAATATAGAAAGTGTCTGCGAGGATATAGATTCCATCGGCATCACCGCCGCTATAATCGACACTGCAACGGTGCAGCTCCGCCCGCTCCAACATAGGGTTTGCATAGATATCCAGGCCCAAAAAAGTCTCTGCCTCATCCCAGGAAGTAAAGGAAAGAGAGACATAAGAATTTGGGTCGGCCTCCAACATTGCCAGCGCCTCATCGGAAAGATCATCCAGGGACGCGCCCACCCCGCTTCGTTCCACTTGATATCCGACCGCAGCGTCATCATCCACGTGTGACAACCAGGTGAAAAAACCGGAAATGGGGATCGCTCCCGTGACCTGTGCCGCCACCGCCGTCCCCACCAGCGCCAGACACACACAAGCCGCGATGAGGGCCGTCCGCAGGGGCCGGGGCCGCCGTTTGGGCCGCCCCTCCCGGATGCGCTCCAGCAGGTCGGCCTCGAACTCTTCATCCATGTTTACCTGCTCCATCATATGCCGGTATCTCTGTTCCATCATCACCGTTCAGCTCCTTTTTCAGCATGGCCCGGGCCCGGCTCATCCGGGTCTGGACCGCCGTGCGGGAGATGTGCAGGATCTCGCCGATCTCCCCCTGGTCATAGCCTTCATAGTAATAGAGGTGGACCACCGCCCGGTATTTGGGGGGCAGGGCCTTCACCGCGGCGTACACCGCCCGGTCCTCCCCGTCCCGGAACAGGGCGGCCTCGTCCAGCTCCCCCACGCTGCGGTACCAGAAGGACCGCAGGTGGCTCTTGCAGGCGTTGGCCGTGCAGGTCAGCAGCCAGCTCTTCTCCTTGCCCGGCCGGGGTCCCTGCCTGCCCTCGGCCAGCTTGAGGAACACGCTCTGGCAGATGTCCTCCGCGTCCGGGCGGCTTCCCAGATAGCTGAAGGCCAGCCGGAACACGTCGGTCCCATACTGCTCAAACAGCTCGGCCAGTTCATCCCGCTCCATCCCGTCACCTCCCTGTATTTGAAGGGCCCTTCACCCATAAGACGCATGAGATGGCTCGATTATCACACGGAGGCGAAAATTTTTCAAGCCGGGTGCGTCTCGAGGGAGAAAAAGGTTTGCATCGGGGCGGGAAAACGGTATAATAATGTCTGTTGGATGAAACCGCTCCCCCCATGGGAGCCGACCAGAAATGAGGGAACTGCTATGGATCGATTACAGGATAAAGTGGCCATCATCACCGGGGCCAACTCGGGCATCGGCCTGCGCACCGCCCAGCTCTTTGCCGAAGAGGGGGCCATCCTGGTGCTGTGCGCCCGCCGGAAGGAAAAGCTGGACCAGGTGGCCGGAGAGCTCCGGGCCAAGGGCACCCAGGTGCTGTCCATCGCCGCTGACGTCAGCCGGGAGGAGGACTGCGTCCGGGTGGTGGAGGAGACGGTGCGCGCCTTTGGCCGGGTGGACGTGCTGGTGAACAACGCGGGCATGGCGGACAAGCACCGGCCCATCACCCGCTGCGACAGCGACTGGTGGCACACGGTCATCGACGTGGACCAGAACTCGGTGTACTACATGATGAAGGCGGCGCTCAAGTACATGGAGCCTGCCGGGTACGGCTCCATCGTCAACATCGCCTCCATCGGCGCCACCCGGTACAACTCCGGCGTGGCCTACACCGCTGCCAAGACGGCGGTGATCGGCATGAGCAAGAACGTGGCCATCCAGTTTGCGGGCAAGGGCATCCGGGTGAACGTGGTGTGCCCCGGCCCCACCCCCACCGCCCTGAACACCCCGGAGCAGCTGGCCACCTTTGACCAGGAGTTCGCCGCCCTGTGCGGCAACCACATGGACGGCAATGTGCCCGAGGTGTCGGCAGATGACCAGGCCCACGCCATCCTGTTCTTCGCCAGCGACGAGGCCAAGGGGGTCAACGGCCAGGTGCTCACCGTGGACAACGGCATGACCATCTAAAGAGCATCGCAAAAACGGAGAGGGCCGGGCTTTGTCTGACAAAAGCCCGGCCTTTTTACGCGCGATCTCCCGGCTTTTCTCTCTTGACAGATATGATATAATGTCAAACTAGAGCGATATCGCTTTGAGAGAGGATCGGGATACTATGAGCGACTACAAAAAACGGTGGGGAGACCGCCGGGACGCCCGCTGGGTCCGGGAGGTGGACGGCATGCACGCCGTCATGCCCCACCTGATGCCCAAGCGCACCGACGCGGAGGTCTACCTGGCCGCCAAGATGGACGTCACCGAGGCCCTTGCCTATATCGAACAGAAGAATGAGGGGGAGGAGGAATACCGGGCCACTCTGTTCCACTGCTTTATCATGGCCATCGCCAAGACGGTCTACCTCCGCCCCCTGCTCAACCGCTACATCTCCGGACGGCGGGTGTACCAGCGGGATAAGATCACCCTGGGCTTCGTGGTGAAGAAGCGCTTCGAGGACCACAGCGAGGAGTCCCTGATGGTCACCGAGGCGCTGGAGGACTGGACCCTCACCGAGGTGACGAAAAAGGTGGTGGGCAAGGTACATACGGTCCGGGGACAGGACAGCTTTGGGCTGGACGACACCCTGGATCTGCTGAAAAAGCTGCCCCGGCCCATCATGATGCTGGCCATGTGGGGCTTCCGCACCCTGGACTTTTTCGGGAAGATGCCAAAGGCCCTGACGGACGAGGACATCAACTACTCCACCGTGGCCCTGAGCAACCTTGGCTCCATCCGGTGCCCGGCGGTGTACCACCATCTCAACAACTACGGCAACAACTCCATCATGGTGACCATCGGCACCATCCACAAGGAAGAGGTGTTCCAGCCCGACGGCTCCCGCGCGGTGCGGGACATCGTGGATGTGGGCGTCACCCTGGACGAGCGCATCGCCGACGGGTTCTACTTCGGCCGCTCCTGGAAGATCGTACAGTACCTGCTGAATGAACCGCAGCTGCTGGACCGGCCATTGAAGGAGGAGATCGACTATGAATGCTAAGAAGAGTTTTCAGGTAAAGACCCCCTGGCTGGCCTTCCGGGGAGATGTGCCCGCCCAACTGGACTACCCCGACTGCACCCTGTACGAAGCGGTGGAGCGGTGCGCCCAGAAATACCCGGACTATCCCGCCTATGTGTTCATGGGGCGCAAGACCTCCTACCGGACCATGGTGCAGGAGATCGACCTCTGCGCCCGGGCGCTGAAGGCCATCGGTGTGCGCGCCGGGGACCGGGTCACCGTGGCCCTGCCCAACTGCCCCCAGGCAGTGACGGCCTTCTATGCCATCAACCTGGTGGGGGCCATCGCCAACATGATCCATCCCCTGTCCAGCGAGAAGGAGATCGAGTTCTACCTCAAGGAGTCAGGCTCCCTGTTCGCCATCACGCTGGACCAGTTTTACCATAAGTTCGAGGCCATCCGCCAGAACGTGGACCTGGACAATATCATTTTGGCCTCCATCAAGGACGCCCTGTCCCAGCCGATCAAGGCCGGCTACATGCTCACCGAGGGGCGGAAGATGGAGAAGATCCCCAAGGATGCCCCTGTCCTGCGGTGGAACGAATTCATGCGCCGGGGCCGCACCTACCACTGGAGGTACAAGGCGGAGAAAAAGGCGGAGGACGTGGCGGTCATCCTCTACTCCGGCGGCACCACAGGCATCACCAAGGGCATTTTGCTGACCAACCTGAACTTCAACGCCCTGGGCACCCAGGTGCTGGCCACCAACCCCATGTTCCGACCCGGGGACAAGATGCTGGCGGTGATGCCGGTGTTCCACGGCTTCGGCCTGGGCATCTCCATCCACACCATGCTCATGTATGCCGGCTGCTGCATCCTGGTGCCCCGGTTCACCGCGGACAGCTACGCAAAGCTGCTGCTCAAGTACCGGTGCAACTTCATCGCCGGGGTGCCCACCCTGTACGAGGCCCTGCTGCGGCTGCCCTCCATGAAAAACGCCGACCTGAGCTGCCTCAAAGGGGTGTTCTCCGGGGGCGACTCCCTGTCGGTGGAGCTCAAAAAGCGCTTTGACAAGTTCCTTCTGGACCACCGCGCGGTGGTCCAGGTCCGTGAGGGCTATGGCCTCACGGAATGTGTTACCGCCTCCTGCCTGACCCCCTATCAGATGTCCAAGGAGGGGTCCATCGGCATCCCCTTCCCGGATACTTATTATAAGATCGTCAAGCCCGGCACCCAGAAGGAGCTGCCCTACGGCGAGGAGGGGGAGATTTGTCTGTCCGGCCCCACGGTGATGGTGGGCTATCTCAACCACCCGGAGGAGACGGCCCAGACCCTCCAGACCCATGAGGACGGCCTGACCTGGGTCCATACCGGCGACCTGGGGTACATGGACGAGGACGGCTTCATCTACTTCAAGCAGCGCATCAAGCGCATGATCGTCACCAGCGGGTACAACGTCTACCCCTCCCAGCTGGAGAACATCTTCGACGCCCACGAGCTGGTGCAGATGAGCTGCGTCATCGGCGTGCCGGACGCTCTGAAGATGCAGAAGGTGAAGGCGTTCATCATGCTCAAGCCCGGGGTGGTGGCCAGCCAGGAGACCAAGGACGAGCTCATGGCCTACGCCCGGAAGCACATCGCCAAATACGCCCTGCCCTATGACATCGAGTTCCGCGCAGAGCTGCCCAAGACCCTGGTGGGCAAGGTGGCCTACCGGGAGCTGGAGGAAGAGGAGCTGGGCAAGCTGGCCGCCGCGGGCGCGGCGAAATGAGCTTGCCGGAGAAAAGGACCTGACCACACAGCTATCGCGGCCGCCCACCGGGCGGCCGCTTCCCACAGGAGGAGAGAAAACGATGCTGTTCGATACCCATGCCCACTATGATTCCAGACAGTTCGACTCCGACCGGGACCAGGTGCTCTCCGGTCTGCCCGCCCAGGGGGTGTCCCTGGTGGTAGACCCGGGGTGCGACCTGCCCTCCAGCCGGAAGGCGGTGGAGATCGCCAGCCGGTATCCCTTCGTGTACGCCGCCGTGGGGGTCCACCCGGAGGACTGCGCCGACTGGGAGGACGGCTGCCTGCTGGAGCTGCGGCAGCTGGCCGCCCACCCCAAGGTGCGGGCCATCGGGGAGATCGGCCTGGACTACTACTGGAAGGAGAACCCGCCCCGGGCCCTCCAGCAGGATGTGTTTCGCCGCCAGCTGGAGCTGGCCCAGTCTCTCCACCTGCCCGTCATCGTCCACGACCGGGACGCCCACGGGGACTGCATGGCCATCGTGCGGGACTATCCCCAGGTCACCGGGGTGTTCCACTGCTTTTCCGGCAGCGCGGAGATGGCCAGGGAGCTGGTGGAACTGGGGTGGATGATCTCCTTCACCGGGGTGCTCACCTATCAAAACGCCCGCAAGGCCATTGAGGCGGCCCAGGCCGTCCCCCTGGAGAGGATCATGATCGAGACGGACAGCCCCTATATGGCCCCGGTGCCCCACCGGGGGAAGCGGTGCGACTCCAGCCTGGTGGTCCACACCTGCGCCCGCCTGGCGGAGATCAAGGGCGTCTCCCTGGAGGAGTGCGCCCGCATCACCCTGGAGAACGGGAAGCGCTTTTTCTCCATTCGAGAGGGGGGAAGCGGCACCGCATAGGAATGATTCCACCGAGGCGCCGGGAACAGGACGTTCAAAATCGGACGTGGGAAAGACGACAGAGAGGAGGATCAGAAGATGAGGGCCAGAGAGTATGGAACGGAGCACTCACAGGTCGTTGTCCTGCTACACGGAGGGGGCCTGGGGCCGTGGAACTACCGGGAAGAAGCGGAGCGGCTGAAAGCGTACTACCATGTGGTGCTTCCCATTCTGGACGGACATACGGGGAGCGACCGCAGTTTTTCCACCATTGAGGAAAACGCCAGCGCCCTAATCGAAGAGATCGACGAGCAGTTCGGCGGACAGGTGCTGCTGATCGGCGGGCTGTCTCTGGGCGGGCAGGTGCTGGTGGAAATGCTTTCCCAGCGGAAGGATATCTGCAAATACGCATTGATCGAAAGCGCTTTGGTCCGGCCCAGGCCGATTACCGCCGCACTGCTCCGGCCGGCCTTTTCCCTGTGCTATCCCCTGGTGAAGATGCGCTGGTTTGCAAAGCTGCAAAGCGCCAGCCTGCATATCAACGCCTCCTATTTTGAGGACTACTTCGCGGACAGCGCAGCTATCCGAAAGGAGGACATGATCGCCTTTTTGACAGCAAACTCCCGATACCGGCGGAAGGAGAGCCTGTCCCAATGTCAGGCGAAGGTTCTTGTGGTAGCGGGTGAAAGAGAGCAGCAGGGCATAAAGCAGTCCGCCCGGGACCTGGAGCAGACCATTCCCAATGCGGCCCTGGACATTCTGCCCAGGTATTTCCACGGGGAGTTCAGCCTGGATCATGCGGACCTGTATGTGAAGAAGCTGGTGGATTTGGTACGGGGGCCGGAGGAAGGCATTGACTGACCGACTATCTTCCTCGGGTAACTGTGACGGAACCTCTTGACAGCGGGAGAAAAGAATGCTACAATCCATACGTTGTTTTGATGTATGAACTGCTTTGGTCCGCCCCTTTCGTACATGAAAGGCGCGGACTTTCTTTTTACGCTTCAAAACTTCGATCCACTTTCTTTTAGGAGGAAATCAAAATGACCGGTACTGTGAAATGGTTCAATGCTGAGAAGGGCTACGGCTTCATCACCCCCGACGACGGCAGCGAGGACGTGTTCGTCCACTTCTCCGCCATCGTGGCCGACGGCTACAAGAAGCTCATCGAGGGCCAGAAGGTGACCTTCGACACCGAGCCCGATCCCCGGGGCGCCAAGGGCGTGCGGGCTGCCAACGTGGTGGCTCAGACCGAGGAGTAAGCCCACATAGAAAAAACGGGCCGTCCGCATGATGCGGACGGTCCGTTTTTTTGCAGACGCTCAGTGGTTGCCGGGGCAGCCCTGGTGGTCCTGGGCGCAGTCGTGGCTGGCGCAGTCATGACCGTGTTCGTGCTCATGGTGGCTGCACACGGTGTCCGGGTCATAGGACAGCTGGCCGGAGAGCAGGGCGGCCACCGCCTGGTCCGCGTCCCCGGACACGCCGGGATAGAGCTGGATGCCCGCCTGGGCAAGGGCCGTGCGGGCGCCGCCGCCGATCCCGCCGCAGATGAGGGCGTCCACATGGTGGGCGGCCAGGAACCCGGCCAGGGCGCCGTGGCCGCTGCCGTTGGTGTCCACCACCTGGCTGGAGGTGACGGCGCCGCCGTCCGCCTGATAGAGCTTGAACTGGCCGGTGTGCCCGAAGTGCTGGAACACCTGGCCGTTTTCATAGGTGACTGCGATGATCAAGGAAATACGCCTCCCATATGATGTTTGATGGTTCCACTGTACCCCTCTACGGGGGAAAAGTCAAGGGGCGGGAGGGAAAACGAACATCATCCGATGAACTCGTGGAGCAGGGAGCCAGCGGGGACGGCGGCCGGGTCGAGGGGCTCGAAGCGGTCGAAGGCGGCCATGAGGTCCAGCAGCTCGTGGCGGCGCTGGTTTTCCTCCGGGACCGCCGCCAGCAGGGGCTTGGCGTAGCAGGCCATGACGCTCACCTCGTAGGGCAGAGAGGAGTCAAAGAGCATGTGGGCGGTGTGCTTGTAGGGGGAGATATAGAGCTTCTCCCCCCGGCGCACGTTGGCCCACATATCCAGGGTGCCCTTGACATCAGTGCCCCGGAAGTTGTAGTCCCGCACCGCCCGGCGGGTCAGCCGCATCCAGGTGCCCTTGAAGCACACCTTCCCGTCCCCGTCTATCACGTCGCTCCGGGCGGAGATGTAGAGCCTGGTGGCCTCCGGGTGCCGGCCGGTGATGGCGGTGTTCAGGGCGTGGATGCCCTCGAAGATGGCCACCTCGTCAGCGCCCAGCCGCAGAGGGGTGCCCCTGCTGTCGTTGCGCATCCGCCGGGCAAACTCGAAGTGGGGGACTAAGATCTCCTCCCCACGGGCCAGCTTGGTGAAATGGTCGTCCAGCAGCGCCATGTCCAGCATGAGCGGGGACTCGAAATCCATCTCCCCGGTGGGGGTGCGGGGTGCGGTGGCGGGGTCCGGGGTGATAAAATAGTCGTCCATGGAGATCGTGTGGGTGCGGATGCCCCGGCGCTCCAGCTCCGCGTCGATCATCCCGGCGGTGGTGGTCTTGCCGGAGCCGGAGGGACCGGACAGCAGCACCACCGGGCTCTTGTCCCGGTGGGCCTGGATCAGGTCCGCAGCCTGGCACACCTTCTGCTGGAACGCGGCGTCTCCCGCCTCCATGAAGGCCGCCGGGTCCTGCCGGACGGCCTGGTTGATCTGGTCTAAACGGTATGGCATGGTGACCTCCTCTGGCCGTCGAAATGGGCATTGCCTTTTCCAACGGATATGTCGCGGCCGAAAACGAATCATATTTTTCGCGCCTGCGTGCGCCAACTCTGCAAGGCTCTTTCAACAGGACGAATGGTGTCCTGTCCTCCTAACGGCAGGCGCCGCGGGGACGCTCAGGGCCCCTGATACAGATGGGCCTGGAACCGGGCGGCGGAGAGCTTGTCGGCGGAGAGCTTCTCCCAGCTGTCCAGATACTCTTTGGGGTACTTGGGGTTGCTCAGCCGGCAGATCTTCCCGGTGGAGGGGTCCACCAGCTTGGTCACGCCGCCCGCCCCCAGGGACAGGACGGTCTGGAGCTCCTCCATCATGATGATATTATATGCGCATTCGGTGCCCCAGCCCACATTCTCGAAGGAGCCGGACATATATTTCTGCCGGTAGAGGTAATAGGGCCGGTATCCCGCCTCACGCAGGGCATGCTCTCCTAGCTCCAGCATGGCGGCCACCGCCTCCGGCGCGCACAGCTGCTCCGGCCGCTCCATGAGCCTGGCCCCTTTCTTGAGGGCCAGGGTGTGCACCGTGATGTTGGCCGGGTCCATGGCCAGCACCCGCTCCAGGGTGCGCTGGAAGCCCTCCAGGCTGTCGGTGGGCAGTCCGGCGATCAGGTCCATGTTCACCATGCCGCCGAAGTGGGCACGGGCCAGCTCCATGGCCTGTTCGATTTGAGCGGCGGTGTGGGCCCGGCCCATGGCGCGCAGGACGCTGTCCTCCATGGTCTGGGGGTTGACGGAGATGCGGCCGATGGAGTGGGCCCGGAGCACCTGCAGCTTGTCCGCCGTGATGGTGTCCGGCCGGCCCGCCTCCACGGTGGATTCCCAGCACCGCTCCATGGGCAGGTATGTCTCCGCCGCCGTCAGCACCCGGTCCAGCTGGGCGGCGGAAAGGGTGGTGGGGGTGCCGCCCCCCATGTAGGCGGTGGAGATGTGCAGCCCGTGCTCCCGGAGCAGCCGCCCGGCCAGCTCGATCTCCCGGCACAGCTGGTCCACGTAGGGCTCCACCAGGGCCAGGGAGCGCTGAACGTCGGCGGAGATGAAGGAGCAGTAGGCGCACCGGGTGGGGCAGAAGGGGATGCCGATGTACAGGGACAGCCCGCCCCGCTCCAGCTTCTGCCGGACGGCCAGGGCGGCGTCGGCGCACTCCATGGCCAGCTCCGCCCTTCCCTGGCTCACCCGGTACAGCCCGGTGAGCCGCTCCCTGGCCTCATCCCGGCCGGCCCCGGCGGCCATCATCCGGGTGGGCAGCTTGACGGGCCGCACCCCGGTAAGGGCCCCCCAGGGGGGCTCGTGGCCCAGGGCGGCCACCCCCGCGTCGTAAAAGGCCAGGCGGAGGATGCGCTGGCGCACCCGGTCATCCTCAAGGCCGCCGGTGAGCTCCGATTTGTCCGCCCGACGCACGCCGGAGAACTCGCCCCCCTCCCACCACAGCCGGGCCCGGGCCTCCAGAACGTCTCCCTCTTCTGCCAGGGACAGCTGGAGGGCGGGGGAGGTGCCGTCAGGCTGGCCGCCGGGGTACTCCGGCCGCTGGCCGGGGAACAGGGTGAGCATCATCTGCTCGGCGGCGTAGCGGTAGTCGTGCCCAATGAGATACAGGCGCATCAGCTCTCCATTGCCTCCCGCATATAGTAGTTGGTCTGGCGCTCGCCCTCCAGGGTGGAGGGACCCTCATGGCCGGGGTACACCTTGTAGTCGCCGGGCAGGTCGGCCAGCTTTTTCAGGGACGTCATCAGCTGGCTGTAACTGCCGCCGGGCAGGTCGGTGCGGCCCATGGAGCCCCGGAACAGGGTGTCCCCGGTGAACAGCACGCCCTCCACCTTCAGCGTGACGCTGCCGGGGGTGTGGCCTGGGGTGTGAAGCACTTCCACTTCCAGGGGACCGATGTGCACCTTCTCCCCTCCGGTGTAGGGCACCAGGTTTCCAAAGGCGGTGACGGTGGGGGTGGTCATGCCGAACATGGACTCGCTGACCTCTTCGGGCACGTCCGCCGGGTGGCAGTACACCGGCAGGTCAGGCCAGGACTCCCGCAGACCGGGGATGCCCAGGATGTGGTCAAAGTGGCTGTGGGTCAGGAGGATGGCCGCCGGAGTGAGCCCCAGCCCCTGGAGGAGCCGGGCCACCTGCTGGCCGTCGTCGCCGGGGTCTACCACGGCGCACTCCTTGGAGTTATCATCCCAGAAAATATAACAGTTGGTACCGATCATGCCCAGCTGGATGGACTTGACTTGCATCACGATCACCTCTCAGAAAGAATCAGTGCCAATATCATACCCTGTTTGCGGGAAAAAGTAAAGGGCGGCGGCGTCGCCGCAAGCTCCATATCCTTCGCTTCCGCCTGCGGCGAAAGATTATCCATTCCGCTGCGGCTCCTTTCCCTACAAAACCCGCTTGCGCTGGGCTTTTGCGGGGACCCCGGCGAGAGACCGTTGAAAATACTGTTTCGACAGTCACAAGAAAGGGCGGCCATAGGCCGCCCTTTCTTACAGCTGATCTACTCCCGCTCGCTGAGCAGGCTCATGAGCTTCGTCCGCCCCACAGCCAGCACCGCCAGGGCGCAGCCGATGAGGTAGCACACCAAAAAGCCCGCCGCGGCCAGCCATCCGGCCCAGCCCGCCCCCGTGGCGGTGAGGATCAGCCCGCCCAGGACGCAGCCCAGCAGGGCCAGGGCCCCCTGCTCCAGGAAGAAGGAGCAGAACACCCGCCTCCGGGAGGCGCCCAGCCCCCGCATGATGGCGAACTCCATCCGTCGGCCGTTGACCATCAGCCAGGAGATGACGAAGCCCAGCAGCCCCACCGCAGCGCACAGCACGGGGAGCAGGATCTGACTGAAGGTGACATACCGGCCCAGTCCGCCCACCGTCTCCACAAAGCTCTGGTCCTGGAGGACCACGGTGGTACGGTTCCGGGTCAGGCTGCCCACCTGGCTGAAGCCCTGTCCCTCCAGATAGTCCCGGAGGTCATCCAGCTGCCGGGGGCTGGCCAGGGTGAAGCGGCAGGTGGAGAAGTTGGTGCTGATATAGAAGTAAGCGTCCCTGCCCGCCTTGTCGGAAAAGCTGGAGCTGGAGGTGATCCTCTCCCCATCCGCCACGGGTGCCTCTTCCCCTGTGATCCAGGACGGGTCGCACCAGAAGGACAGGGGAACATAGATCTCCCGCTGACTGGCGCTCCCGCTGTACGCGCCAACGATCTGGAAGCTGAGGACGAGGTCATGATCCTGATCTCTGATCTCCAACCGGACCAGCATCTCAAACGTGTCCCCCAGCTCCAGGCCGCGCTCTTCCAAAAAGCCTTGGCTCACCAGGCAGGGGTAGGTCAGCCACTCTGATGCGCCTGAGTAGGAGACCGGATACCCCAGCCAATAAGACATGCAGTCAAGGACCGAGTAATAGTCCGAGCCGCTCAAAAAGCTCTCGTCCCAGCCCTCCAGCCATTCCACCTGGGGCGCATCGCCGTAGTAGAAGGCAGGGGCGGCGGACAGGTCGTTGAGGGCCACCAGCTCCGGCTGCTGGCCGATCCAGGCGTTGCGGGTCTCCTCGGCAAAGCCGCCGGAGCCGAAGGCCGGCATCTCCCCATTGAACCAGTAATGCCACCCCAGGCTCACCGACAGATCGGAGAGCATGCCGGACTTCCACAGCAGCCGTGCGTTTGGGGCGGAGACCGTCAGGTCGGTGGACTGCCGGCCGTTGATGCTGGTGACCTGGCCGGTGAGCTGGGCGGTGTCATACAGCTGGGCGATCTGGCCGCTCCAGCTGGTGGCGCTGGCCGACAGCAGCCCCAGCAGCAGGGCCAGCACCAGGGCCGCCGCCGGCACCACCATGGAGCGCCACCCGCCCCGGCGCACGGAGAGCAGGGCGAACCGGGGCGCGCCGCCCCCGGCGGTAGAGGTCCCCCCCTTGGGCACCCGGACGGAGGTCCTGCCCCGTTTGGGGGCGGTCTGTTTCCTGGCCTGGCCCAGGAAAAACAGGCACAGCACCAGGGCCAGCACGAACACCGCCAGCCCCGCCGCCGCAGCGGGCCACCGGGGGAGCTGCCCCAGAGCCGGAGCCTCTTTTGCCACGCCGATGGCCGCCTGGCTGTACCGCTGGTCCACGGCGTACAGGTCCTGGGCGGAGGACAGGGCCGCCTGGAGGATGCCTCCCAGGGACAGCCCGCCGATCACCGCGCCCACCAGGGCGGCCGCCCCGGCCACCACCGCCGCGCCGGACAGCAGCCACATCCGGATCTTGCCCGCCGGGGTGCCCAGAGACACCAGCACGGACACCGTCTCCCGCTGACGGCCCACGAACAGGTAGCCGAACAGGAACAGCACCACCAGCACACCGGCGGCGCAGGCGGCGGTCACCGCCATGGCGGTGGACTCCATGGCCTGGAGTGGCTGGGCGGCAGTGGAATAGCCCTGGTCGTACAGGGTGACCCGCACCCCGTCGGGGACCATGGCCTGGATGGCGTCGGCGGCCTGGCGGCCCCTTGCGTTGTCCAGCACCGCCCGGCCCAGCTGGTAGCCGAACAGGGGCTGGCCGAAGCCCCCCTCGGCGGAGGACACCCAGAGACAGCCGGGATAGTCCTCCAGGGCGTTGGTGATGCCCACCACCTCCAGGGTGCGGGGGTCCTCCCCGGCGGTCAGGTCAAAGCGGTCGTCCCCGGCGGAGGACAGCACGGTCAGCTCCACCGTGTCCCCCAGCTCCAGGCCCAGCTGGGCGGCGGTGAGCCCGTCGACGACGCACACACCCGCCTCCCCCGCCTGGGGGAAGCGGCCCTGCTCCAGGAACAGGGCCCCCTGCTGGAAGCACTCCAGGGCGGCGATGTCGTCGCTGGCCTCCAGCCGGACGTAGTTGTTGGCCAGCTGGTAGTAGTCGGCGTAATCCACGAAGATGCTGTCCGTCAGGGCGGGGTCGTCCGTCCCGGACAGCTCCAGGTAGGGCGGCGTATCACACCCCTCATAGAAGTCTGTGACGGCAAAGGTGGAGTTGGAAGAGGCGCCCTGCACAAAGGTGCCGTGGAGCAGGTAGCGCCTTCCGCGCTCCGGGACGAATCCGGTATCTCCCGCCTCGAAGATCGCCAGGATGCCGTCCCGGCCGTCTTGCGTATACAGAGCCTGGGTGATGGAGCCGCTGTAGACAACGTCATAGACCAGGTACTGGCCGTCCCCCGCGGCATAGCCCATATAACCTTGGGTGTCCCACCCCAGGTCAGGTCCGTAGTACTGTCCCAGATAGGGGGGCGTGCTCCTGGAGGTGCAGTCCAGCACATAGCGCACCTCGGGCAGGTCCTCCTCCGCCACGAGAGTATAGCGCCGGGAACCATCCTCGTCTATCTTGAGAGAGTAATATCCCGCTCGACCGATGCTCCAGTCCACACCGTATTCATAGTATGGTACCTGGGCCTGGAGCTCGCCGTCCGGACCATAGAGGGAGACCAGTTCCCCTTCCTGGATCGCCCGGCAGGACAGGTCGGCCTCTGTGACGACAGACTGGGTGGGTGTCATCGGCGACAGGTTGGTGGCCACCACCACGGCGTAGTCCTCGTAGGGGATGGCGCCCTGATCCCGCTGGTAGCCGGCCAGGGCGGCCAGGGCCTGGTCGCTGCCCTCCCACAGCTCCACGCCGTCCATGGCGGCGATGGCGTCCCCGTCCAGGGCCTGGGCGGCCTGGCGGGCATACTCGTCCGCCGTGTCCGTCTCCGGGTAGTCCTCCCCCATGTACTCCACCAGGGCCACGGAGGTGTAGCTCTCGTCCATGGCGGCCAACGTCTGGGCGCAGTAGGCCCACATCCCCAGCCCCAGGGCCAGGGCCACCGTGAGCAATAAGATGAGCAGGGTGAACAGGATGGTCCGCCCCCTGGCCCGGAGGGTGGAGCGGATGCCGTTTCGGATGATCATGCCCTCACCCCCGTTCGCCCACCGCCAGGCCGTCCCGCAGCTCCAGCACCCGGTCCGCCCGCTCGGCCAGCCCCAGATCGTGGGTGACGATGACTACGCAGTAGCCGTTGTCGTGGGCCAGAGCCTGGAGGATGGCAAAGACGTTCTCTCCGTTGGCGGTGTCCAGGTTGCCGGTGGGCTCGTCCGCCAGCAGGATCTTGGTGTCCATCCCAAGGGCCCGGGCGATGGCCACCCGCTGCTGCTCGCCGCCGGAGAGCATGGTGGGGTAGCGGTCCAGCGCCTCGGGCGGCAGGCCCACCCGCTCCACCAGCTGGGCGGCCCGTCCCTTGGCCTCTTTGGGCCGTATGCCCCGCAGCTCCATGGGATACATGACGTTTTCCGCCACCGTGAGCAGGGGGAACAGCCGGAAGGACTGGTAGATCACCGCCACCTTCTCCCGGCGGTACTGCTCCAGCTTCATTTTGGCGGTGGGCACCCCCTCGCACAGCACCTCGCCAGAGGTGGGCAGGTCCAGCCCGGCCATCAGGGACAGCAGGGTGGTCTTGCCGCTGCCCGACTTGCCCACGATGGCGTGGACCAGCCCAGGGTCGAAGCTGTGGGTGATGCCCTTGAGCGCCTCCACCTTCTGATATTGGGTCTGGTAGGTGTAATGGACATCCTGCAATTCCAAAATACTCATGGGATCTCCACGCTCCTTTCTCATTTT
>JAHZFC010000003.1:0-13783 GCA_019421525.1 Clostridiales bacterium | reverse complement strand
AATATATTCTGTCAATAGAGGCGGCAGATGCGGCGCGCTTTACACATGATCGATAAGAGTATACTATATCCCAGAAGAACAGTCAATGAGGGGGGGACATTAGTACATGATATAAGGACTGACACAGCGGTCAAGGCGCCTGAGACCGAGAGGGCAGGGAGCAGGTTATTAAATTTTCTTGAAATCGTGTATTTTGTGTAAAATTTATGCTATAGTGGAGGACAAGCGTTTTGCCCGCCTTTTCGGCATAGATATCCCCCAAAGGAGGTCCCCGTTTCCCATGCGTGGCAAATTCTTTTCCTTTCGGGACAGACTCCAGCTGCCCGCCCTCTGGCGCTGGCTGCTGACCCTGGCCGGCTGCCTGCTCACCGGGCTGGGGCTGGCCCTGGCCTGCCGCCTCATCGACAGCCAGAGCCTGCGCCAGACCCTCGCCTCCCTGGCCGAGGGAAGCCTGTGGCTCACCGCCCTGTTTTTGGCCCTGGCCTGCGCTGTGCTCACCCTGCTGGCCCACAGCCTGTTTGCCGGCAGCCTCATCGCCGCCCTGGCGTCGGTGCTGCTCACCTTTGTCAACTATTTTAAGGTGCTCATCACCTCGGTCCCCCTGTCCCTGGGGGACTTCTCCCTCATCGGCCAGGTGGGGGATATCGCCTCCCTCAACGCCAGCGCCATCACCTTTGGCCGGAACAGCATTTTAGCGGTGGCGGCGGTGGTGGTCTGGCTGGCCGTGGTGTGGTTTTTCTCCAAGCCCCTGCGCACCAAGTGGCGCTGGTCCCTGGTGGGGGCGGCGGGGGGCGCCCTGGTCTTTGCCCTGGTGTTCTGGCTGGGGGCGGACCGGCTGGTGTACACCCCCCTGGGCGTGGGGATGGACCGGGCCCTGTCCCAGACGGCGGTGAACGAGGCCTGCGGCGGGCCCATCCTGGGGCTGTGGCGCAGCCTGTTCCAGCAGACCAACCGGGACCTGGGGGAGGACTACTCCCAGGAGCATATGGAGGACGTGGTCACCCAGGTGGAGGAGTATGCCGCCGGGCAGTCGGCCTCCTCCGGCGCCCAGCAGCCCAATATCATCCTGATCTTGTCCGAGTCCTTCTTTGACATCACAACCCTGCCCGGGGTGACCTTTGACGAGGACCCGGTGGCCGATTTCCACGCCCTCCAGGAGGAAGGGGTCTCCGGCACCTTCCATACCCGCAGCCTGGGCTACGGCACCTGCAACATCGAGCTGGAGATCTTCACCGGCATGAATACCGGGGTGCTGTCCGGGGAGGATCTGTACAGCTGGGACCCCGATGTGTTCTCCCGGCTGCCCTCGGTGGTGTCCCTGCTGGGGGACGCGGGGTATTATACCGGGATGCTCCACATGTTCAACGACACCATCTACCACCGCACCGGCTTCTTCACCCAGCTGGGCTTTGACGACCTGTTCTTCAGTGAGGACTTGGCCGAGTTCTATGCCCCCGCCGCCCAGGCGGACGACTACTGGACCTATATGAACAGCCGCATCGAGGGCAGCTACTACTCCGACGACCTGATGAGCGACGCCCTCATCGCCCTGTACGAGCAGAAGACCGCCCAGACCGACGGCCCGGTGTTCCTCTATGGCATCTCCATGGAGAACCACAGCACCTATGTGGACAAGTACGCCGAGGACGAGCTGACCGTGGACCCCCAGTCCAGCCTCACCGGGGAGGCGGCCAATGACCTGCTGCACCTGTCCCAGGGCATCTCCAACGCCAGCGCCGCTCTGGGCAAGCTGGTGGACTACTTCCGGACCGTGGACGAGCCCACCATCATCGCCTTTTACGGCGACCATCGCCCCGGCCTGGGGCTGACAGACGGAGGGACCGTCTACTCCGAGCTGGGCATGGTGTCCGCCGCCCGGAGCGAATGGAGCGTGGAGCAGCTCTCTGAACTGTATTCCACCGACTATCTCATCTGGGCCAACGACCCGGAGCTGCTGCCCGGCCAGCCCGGCTCCACCATGGACACCAGCTGCAACTACCTGGGCACCATCCTGCTGGACCTGGCGGGGGTGGAAAAGCCGCTGTATTGGCGCTTCCTGTCCCAGCTGTCTGAGACCCGGCTGTGCGACACCACGGAATACCACCTGGGCCGGGACGGCACCCTGTCCGCCCTGCGCCCCAGCGAGGGGCAGGGCGCCCTGGGGCTGGACCTGCTGGCCGACCTGCTCAATGATACGATCTACGGCAGGCAGTATGTGACGCAGCAGATCGGGTGAATTGCCCATTGCAAAGCGTGTCGTCTTTGGATACAATAGAGGGAGATCTCACCGGATAGCGATAGAAAGGAATGTTGATAAATGGACACCAAACAGCTCGCCCTCACCGCCGCCAAGGCGCGGCTGCTGGGCCTGGACATGGTGTACGGCGCCGCTTCGGGGCATCTGGGCGGCTCCTTCTCCGCCATGGACGTGCTCACGGTGCTGTACCAGGATGTGATGCGCATCGACCCCGCCGCCCCCGCCGACCCGGACCGGGACCGGTTCGTGCTCAGCAAGGGGCACTGCACCCCCGCCCTGTACCCCACCCTGGCCCTGCGGGGCTATTTCCCGGTGGAGGAGCTCAAGCAGTTCCGCTCCATCGACGGCCACATGTCGGGCCATGCGGAGATGCACCATGTGAAAGGGGTGGACATGTCCACCGGAAGTTTGGGCCAGGGCATTTCCGCCGCCGTGGGCATGGCCCTGGCGGGCAAGCTGGACGGGAAGGATTACCGGGTCTACACCCTGCTGGGTGACGGGGAGATCGAGGAGGGCCAGGTGTGGGAGGCCGCCATGTCGGCGGCCAAGTTCAAGCTGGATGACCTGTGCGCCGTGGTGGACGTCAACGGCCTGCAGATCGACGGCGCCACCGCCGACGTGATGCCCTCCGAGCCCCTGGACAAAAAGTGGGAGGCCTTCGGCTGGCACGTCATCAGCTGTGACGGCCACGACTACCAGGCCATCGAGGCGGCCTTCGAGGCGGCCAAGGCCGTCAAGGGCCAGCCCACCGTCATCCTGGCCCATACGGTGAAGGGCAAGGGCGTGTCCTTTATGGAGAACAACGCCGGCTGGCACGGCAAGGCCCCCAACGCCGAGCAGTATGAGCAGGCCAGGGCGGAGTTGTCCGCCAAGATCGCCGAACTGGAGGTGCAGTAATATGGAGAACATCGCCACCCGCGCCGCCTATGGCGAGGCCCTGGCCGCCCTGGCCAAGGACTGCCCCGAGCTGGTGGTGCTGGACGCCGACCTGTCCGGCTCCACCATGAGCAAGAAGTTTGCCGACGTCTGCCCGGAGCGGTTTTTCAACATCGGCATCGCCGAGGCCAATATGGCCGGCATCGCCGCCGGCCTTGCCACCTGCGGCAAAAAGCCCTTTATCCACTCCTTCGCCATGTTCGCCGCCGGCCGGGCCTGGGAACAGGTGCGCAACTCCATCGCCTATCCCCGGCTCAACGTGAAGGTCATCGGCTCCCACGGCGGCCTGTCCGTGGGGGAGGACGGTGCCACCCATCAGTGTATCGAGGACTATGCCATTATGCGGGCCATCCCGGGGATGATGGTGGTGTCCCCCTGCGACGGCCCGGAGATGCGTCTGGCGGTGAAGGCCCTGCTGGACTATGAGGGCCCGGCCTATATGCGCCTGGGCCGCCTGGCGGTGGATTCGGTGACTGACGAGGTCCCCGGCTATACGTTCCAGCTGGGCCGCGGCTGCCAGCTCCGTGAGGGCACCGATGTGACGGTGATCGCCGCCGGCATGATGGTGCAGGAGGCGGTGAAGGCATCCGACGCGCTGAAGGCGGAGGGTGTGAGCGTGCGGGTCATCGATATGCACACTATCAAGCCTCTGGATGAGGAGATCGTGCTCAAGGCAGCCCGGGAGACCGGTGCCATCGTCACCAGCGAGGAGGCCAACATCATCGGCGGCCTGGGCTCGGCGGTGTGCGAGTGCGTGGCGGCTGGCTGCCCCGTGCCGGTGGTGCGCCACGGGGTGAAGGACGAGTTCGGCCGGTCCGGCGCGGCCAAGAAGGTCCTGGCCGCCTATGGCCTCACCGCCGACGGCATCGTCCAGGCGGTGCGCCAGGCCCTGGCCCTGAAAAAATAAGGGTGTCGTCCCGGCCTGGAAATCCCGGGCCGGGACGGTTTCCTCGGTGTTGTCCGTGGCCCGCTTGAAAAAAAGCGGATCTTGCAAAAAAGTTGTTGACAAACGCCGTGTAATCGGGTATACTAACTCTTGCCCTGTCGGGGCCACCCTATGGCGGCATAGCTCAGTTGGCTAGAGCATACGGTTCATACCCGTAGTGTCATGTGTTCGAATCACATTGCCGCTACCACCCGAAGAGGCGGCAATGGCCGCCCCTTCGGGACCCCTCGATTCCGCCCGCCCTGGGCATATGGCCCGTTGGTCAAGCGGTTAAGACACCGCCCTTTCACGGCGGTAACACGGGTTCGAGTCCCGTACGGGTCACCAATATGGAGGCTTAGCTCAGCCGGTAGAGCGCTTGCTTCACACGCAAGAGGTCACAGATTCGAGTTCTGTAGTCTCCACCACAGCCGTGCAAATCTGTGTGATTTGCACGGCTTTTCTTCGTTTTTGAGCACTTTTTCAAGCGGTTTATTTCTGCCCTTTCCCTCTGACCCAAACCGTGACCCATACGGGAGCGTGGAGCGGAACAGACAGGACGAAAAATCGGGACGGCAGGCCGTCCACGACCGAAAAATATTCGCTCTATCGCTAAAAAGTCTGTAATATAGGATTGTGTTTCGAAAATATTGAGACGACACAGGCCCGGACGGGGATCCCCGTCCGGGCCTGCTTTTATTTTAGATTTACATCGCTTGGTCGATGCTGCTGCCGATGGTGTCCGCCGCCTCCCGGCGCATCCGCTGAGTGGCATGGGTGTAGGTGTCCAGAGTGAAGCCTGCGGAGTAGTGGCCCAAGGTATTGGATAGCGTCTTTACATCTACCCCGTTTTGCAGGGAGAGGGTGGCGAAGGTGTGCCTGAAATCGTGGAATCGGATGTGTCCAATGCCGGCGGCGTCCAGGATCTTCTCATGGATGTGCCGGAAAGTGTCTGGGTCATACATGTTTCCGGTCTTGGGGGAGGGGAATAACTGGGGACTGTCTGGATGCTTTTTATGCTCCAGGATAAACAAATCTGTGTTTTGCCAACCTGGCTGAGCCAGGTACATTTAGGATCGACGATGTCACAAAGCGTTCCGTTAGCTTGAATAAGCGTGCCATGGAAAAGAGAGAACATCAAAGGTTTCGACTTGCGTTTGAGACTCACATTCAAACAGATGGAGTTGGGGTAAACTGAAGCGGTTCCCAGGGCTGCCATCCCACAAGACGACCCAACTGGCGGATGATAGGGCGGCGGAGTGCCTTGTTATAGGAGCGGACCAGGCCGTTATATACCTCCAGAAAGACTTCGAGCTCCTCTTCCAATTGTGTTTGACGGGCCAAAAGAGGAGCGGCTGTGGTTGTGATCTTGTCCGGTGCCGGACAGGCGGCGGCGAGACGGTTAGCCGCAGCGACAGCCTCCCAGGGATGCTTCTGCCCAGCCACCCGAACAGTTGGGATCTGTGCCCCTGTAAGATCTAGCAGTTGGATGGTGACGGCCTCCCACTCTTCCATCAGGTCCCGGACATAGGGGTATTGACGGTCAGCACGGAAACGCCATTTGTCCAGCGTATTGAAGCAGACTACGATAAGGATGGCCAAGGCCAAGAGGATCGATATCAGCACAGGCATTTCGGAGACCTTCCTTTCCTTTCACCGCTCGAAGTTGGCAGACCGACGCCATTTGTAGCCGCCAAAGACGGCGAAAAGCACCACGACAAAGAGAATCAGATAGGGAGGGAAATAGTCGATGATCTCGTTTTCACGGGCACCGTACAGTGTGATACGCCGATCCTCCCACTGTTGCGAAATACCTTCAGCGTCGATCCTCTGGGCCACCAGCTGTCGCAAAGTGCCCACTGACAGCCTGGCGGCATCTGCTGAGAGATATCTCTCATAGCCATAGCTGCCCTCCAGCATGGAAGCAGGCACAGCAGCGGTGTAGATGGTATCTCCATCGGTCAGGTCCAGCTCCTGCCGGTCCATGTCCATAACAGAATACACCCGGGCTCCAACCAGAGCAGGAACATTGTAGGTCACCCGCAGACCGGACAGCTGGAGGAAGCCGCCCCAGGCGGAAGCAGCCTCATCGATCTGCTCCGTCGCATCCAATGTCAAGTGAGAGCAGGACAATTCCAGGACCTGGCGCAACTGGGGGACGGTGATGGAAACAACATACACTGGCTCGTCCCGGGGCAGTGACAGCTCCAGCCCAGCGTTGTCTACAGTGCCGGCGGCGAGATTGAGCCCCATGAGGTCCGAGGGGAGAAAGGCAAAGTCGGTGCCTGCGGCCTGACGGATCGTATCTGTGACATAATTGCCCAGGCTGGTGGATCGGAAGACATACCCGTCATCATCTGTGGCCTTCAGGATGTATTCGGAGAGACCGGGGCCGGATGCCGAAACAGAAGAAGAGAGCAGGATGACCAAAATCAGGACAGTGATCATGCGCTTCAATGTCACACCAGCTTTCTGTATCTCTTGATCCATCTGATCCTATCATAACATAGATATCCTGGTTTGGCAAAATGGAGGGCACTACATATTTTCCACAAAGCCTATCCTGATTTGCTGTCATCTGTCATAAATATTGACGAATGAACGCGAGGTAGTATATTTTGAGTATCAGGCAAGGGCGCTCGGCCCGACCATCGGGAAAATAAAATTTGGAGGTAGAACATCATGAAAATGAAAAGAGCTCTGGCATTGCTTCTGGCCGGCATGATGCTGCTGGGTCTTCTGGCTGGTTGCGGCAACAATGCAAATACAGCGAGCGATGCTCCCAATGGAGAAAGCGCCGCACCCGGCGTCAGTGACTCAGGCGAGGAGGGGACCTACGCGCGCAAGACCGAGGAGGGGACGCTGACCGTCGGCCTGACTGATACGGCAGATTCTTTTGACCCCGCAGTATCCTTCAACTCTGTGGGCATACAGCTGGTCTACGATTCCATCCTCGTGAAAGATCCCTTCACCGGGGAGATCACCAGTGAGATCGCGGAGAGCTGGGAGTATATCGATGACTGCACCTTGGTCATTCAGTTCCGGGACGATGTGTACTTCTCCAATGGAGAGAAGATGACCGCCGAGGACGCGCTGTTCTCCCTGAACCGCATGATCACCGAGAACTCCCGCTGGTCCACCTTCGTGGATGCCTTCAACTTCGAGAAGAGCAGCGCGGACGGGCAGACTCTGACCCTGATCACCGATGAGCCCTTTGGCCCTGGCTTGAATTATCTGACTACGCGGTATGCCTCTGTGCTGTGCAAGTCCTATGTGGAGTCCTGCTCCGACGAGGATTTCTGGGATAAACCTGTTGGTACCGGTCCTTATGAGTGTCAGGAGAACGTCTCCGGCTCCCATTCCACCTATGTAGCCAAGACCGATTACTGGGGCGAGGTGCCTGAGATCGACACCATCACCACCCGCTACTATGCCGAGCAGTCCTCCATGATGCTGGACTATGAGAACGGCGACCTGGATATGGCCTTCGACCTGTCCGTGTCCGACGCCGACCGCGCCCTCAACACCGGCATCGAGCACAGCGAGGCGGTCCTGGCCCCGGTGTACGACACCTACACCATCTGCCTGCCCGAGTACGTGGAGGCCTTTGAGGACATCCGGGTGCGCCAGGCCATCGCCCACGCGCTGGACGCCGCCGCGATCACGGCATCTGCTATGGGCGCGCTGGGTGTGGTTGCGGACTCCACCCTGCCCACCGGCGTGGATTATAAGATATCTGTAGGCGGTTACGAGTACGACCCGGAGCTGGCCCAGTCCCTGCTGGATGAGGCCGGTGTCAAGGCGGGCGATCTCAACCTGCGCTTCGTGGTAGTGAATTCCTCCACCAACAACAATATCGCTGAGCTGGTGGAGGCGTATCTGGGTGTCCTCGGCATCAATGTCACGATCACCAGCGCTGACCTTCCCACAGCAGTGCCCCTGTTTATGGCGGGCGAGACTGAGCTGGTCATCAACTCCATGGGGGCCTCCGCTCAGGACCCGGATCAGCAATATGACACAGTCAAGGCTTCCTCCACTAACGCCACCGTCCGGATCACGGATCCGGAGATGGACGGCTATCTGATGACCGGACGTAACTCCGTGGATACCGAGGTCCGCCGGGAGAATTACGAGGCTGCCCAGCAGTGGCTGTATGACAGCTACCGCGAGATCCCCATCTGCGACGTGTACGAGTGCTATATCTACCGTGATTACATCAGCGAATTCGCCACGATCTCTCCCGCCGCGCCCAACCTGCGCTTCGTGACCTTCGCCTGATGGCCGAGGACGAGCTAGAGACATAAGCGACCAGAAACGAGGGACCGGCGCCTTTGGCGGACAGCCGAAGGCGCCGGAATCCATACGGCAGAGCCATGTCAAGGGGGAAGCCCCTGATGGAAACCTTTGGAGGGGTGAGATGATTGATCCGATTTATCATACGGCGGGTACTGCTGATGATCCCCGTCCTGTTGGGCGTGATGTTCATCGTATTCACCATCAACTATTTTGGCCCGGGCGATCCCGTGGCCGCCCTGCTGGGGGGAAACTACACCCAGGAGCAATATGACGCCAGAGAAAAGGAGCTGGGGCTGGACCAGCCCTATGCGATCCAGTTCGTAAACTACATCAAGGGGATCGTGACGGAACTGGACCTGGGCACCTCGTACCAGACGCGCAGAGCCGTGCGGGACGAGATCTTGGAGCGATTCCCAACAACTCTGCTGCTGGGTATGCTGGGGGTGGCCCTCACTGTGGTAGTTGGGATACCCTTTGGCATCATATCGGCCACAAAACAGTATTCGATCCTGGACTATATCGTGACCATCGTGTCATTGATATTTGCCTCGATCCCAAGCTTCTGGATGGCCATGATGATGCAGCTGGGATTATCGTATAATCTGGGGTGGTTCCCGGCCACCTATGCGGCGGGGAGTGCGGTGAGTATGATCATGCCGGTGCTCACTCTGGGCCTGTCCCCGGTAGCTACCGTGACCCGTATCACCCGGTCATCCATGCTGGATGTGGTGCGCCAGGATTACATCCGCACGGCCCGGGCCAAGGGACTCAGTGAGAGCCAGGTCATCTGGAAGCACGCACTGAAAAATGCCCTGATCCCGGTCATTACAGTGGTCGGGATGCAGATCGGTATGATCATGGCCGGCTCCGTGGTGGTGGAGGCTATCTTCAACATCCCTGGCCTGGGGTCTCTGATGATGACGGCGATCAACAACAAGGATTATCCAGTTATCCAAGGTAGCGTACTGTTCATCTCCCTGTTCGTGTCTTTGATGAATCTGCTGGTGGACCTGATCTATGGCTTTGTGGACCCCAGGATCAAAGCACAGTACGGCACCAAGAAAAAGAAGGCCATTCAGAAGGCAGAGCAGTCTGATAGCAAAGAGGAGGTGGCGTGATGGCAGCGGCAAAGACGAAAGCGGCCAAGGCCCAGACCACCATACACCGCACCAAAAAACGCAGCCAGTGGAGAGATGTGTGGCTGCGCTTGTGCCGGAACAAGCTGGCTATGATCGCTATGGTCGTGGTGCTCCTGTTGGTGCTGGTGGCCATTTTTGCCGATTTTGTGGCCCCGTATCCCTATGATGCCATCGATCCGGTGAACGCCATGCAGTACCCCAGTGCGGAGCATTGGCTGGGAACGGACAACTTTGGCCGGGATATCCTGAGCCGGGTGATCTACGGCGGCCGTATCTCCCTGCTGGTGGCGGTGATGGCCGTGGCGATCGCCCTTATCTCGGGGTCCCTGCTGGGGGCTACCGCCGCCTATTTCGGGGGCATTTATGAGACGATCGTCATGCGGGCCATGGACATCATCATGGCTATCCCTGCATTCCTTTTAGCTGTATCTATCTCCACGGCTCTTCAGGGCGGTGTTTGGCAGACGGCCTTGGCCATCTCCATCGGCGCCATCCCATCCTACGCCCGGATCATGCGGGCCACAGTGCTCACCATCAAGGACCAGGAATATGTGGAGGCGGCCCGTGCCACCGGCGCGTCCGATCTGCGGATCATCCTCAAGCACATCGTGCCCAACACCCTGTCTCCCATTATCGTGGAGTCCACCCTGCGCATCGGGGCCAGCATCATGCAGATATCCTCCCTGTCCTTCATCGGGCTGGGCGTCACTCCGCCTACGCCGGAGTGGGGCTCGATCATGAGCGCCGGCCGGGAGTACCTCCGGGACTTTTATCCCATCGTCACCTTCCCGGGGATCGCCATCATGATCACGCTCTTCGGCTTCAACCTGTTCGGCGACGGTCTGCGCGATGCGCTTGACCCCCGCCTGAAGCGTTGAGGAGGTGCAGTGATGAGCTTTTTGGATATCAAAAACTTGACCATCCACTATATCACGGATGACGGTGTGGTCAAGGCAGTGAACGGGATCGATTTGTCCCTGGAAAAGGGGGACACACTGGGCCTCGTGGGCGAGACCGGCGCCGGCAAGACCACCACAGCCCTTGGCGTTATGGGCCTGGTTCCAGATCCGCCGGGAAAGATCATATCTGGAGAGATCCTGTACAACGGAGAGGATCTGCTGAAAAAGAGCAATGCTGAGATGCGAAAGATCCGGGGCGGGGAGATATCCATGATCTTTCAGGACCCCATGACGGCCCTGAATCCGGTGCTCCGGGTGGGGGATCAGATCGCGGAGGTCATCCACCTTCATGGGAACTGCTCCCGGACGGACGCCCTCAAGCGGGCTATGGATATGCTCCAAAAGGTGGGGATCCCCCCCGAACGGGTAAGCGATTACCCCCATCAGTTCTCTGGTGGGATGAAGCAGCGGGTGGTCATCGCCATTGCCCTAGCCTGCACGCCTCAGCTCATCATCGCAGATGAGCCCACTACTGCCTTGGATGTGACCATCCAGGCTCAGGTACTGGACATGATGAACGACTTGAAACAGCAGATTGGTACTTCTATGATCCTCATTACCCACGATCTGGGTGTGGTAGCGGAGACTTGCGACAAGGTGGCCATCATGTATGCCGGAGAGATCGTGGAATATGGCAATTTGAGAGATATCTTCAAGGAGACCGCGCACCCGTATACCAAGGGGTTGTTTGGCTCTTTGCCTGCCCTGGATAAAAAGATCCATCGGCTCAAGCCCATCGCGGGTCTGATGCCAGATCCCACCGATCTGCCTGAGGGGTGCAAATTCAATCCTCGCTGTCCCTATGCGGATGAGAGATGCCGTGCCCAGGAACCTGAGACCACAGAGCTTTCTCCTGGTCACTTGGTGCGCTGTCACCACTGCATGAAACTCCTACAGGAAAAGGAGGAGAGCGTCCATGGCTGAGGCATTGCTCCAGGTCAAGGACCTGAAAAAATATTTTAAGACTCCAGGCGGGATGCTCCATGCGGTAGATGGCATCACCTTCGATTTGGAGGAGGGCAAGACCCTGGGGGTAGTGGGCGAATCAGGCTGCGGAAAGTCCACCTTGGGGCGTGTGATATTGGGCCTGTTGGATGCTACCAGTGGAAGTGTCTTGTTCCAAGGAAGCGAGACGATCGGCGTATCGAAGCACCAGAGGAAGGAACTGCGAAAGAATATGCAGATCATCTTCCAGGACCCTTTCTCTTCGCTCAATCCGCGTATGTGTGTCTCTGAATTGATCGCAGAGCCGCTGAAGGTATACGGGGTCTGCAAGAGCAAGGCGGAGCGGGACAAGCGAGTGGCAGAGCTGATGGAAACAGTGGGGCTGGCCGAGCGGCTGGCGTTTGCGTATCCCCACGAGCTGGACGGCGGACGCCGTCAGCGCATCGGCGTGGCCCGGGCGTTGGCGCTGAACCCGAAGTTCATCGTCTGTGATGAGCCGGTTTCCGCCCTGGATGTATCCATCCAGGCCCAGATCCTGAATCTGCTCCAGGACCTCCAGGAACAGCAGGGGCTGACCTACATATTCATCACCCACGACCTGTCGGTGGTCAAGCATATCTCCGATGATATCCTGGTGATGTATGTGGGCTCTATGGTGGAAAAGTGCCCGGCAGATGATTTGTTTGAGCGGCAGCTCCACCCCTATACGAAGGGACTGCTGTCCGCTATCCCCATCCCCAATATCGATATCGAGAAGAAAAGGATCATCCTGCAGGGCGAGATCTCGTCCCCCATAGACCCAAAACCTGGGTGTCGTTTTGCAAAGCGTTGCCCCTATGCCACGGACCGTTGCCGGACAGAAACACCGACCTGGGAAGAGGTGCTGCCAAAGCATTTTGCGGCCTGCCATCATGTGCGGGAGATCAACGAGTTGTGAGAAAGCCAATAAGAAATAAGAAGAGACCGCCTCCGGTGTGGACCGGAGGCGGTCTCTTTATCCTTTAGTCCTCACAGAAAGAGTGAGAGCAGCAGGTAGTAGCCCAAGATGAGGACCATGAAGATGGCGATGACAGGGATGGTCTTTTTGACCAGGACGCCGAAGTTGCTGTCGAAGTACTCGGCGATGAGGGTGAGACACAGGTGGGTGGGGGAGACCTGCATGGCGGCGTAGGAGAAGCACATCAGCAGCATGAGCAGGGGGACGCCGCCGTCAGGCATGGCGGCAAAGGCGGGGGCGGTGCACAGGGTGACGATGGCGGTGGAGCCGCCCACGATGGTGCCGATGAGGAACAGCAGGGCGAACACCAGGAAGGTGGGGATGGGCAGCCTGGAGAGGGTGTCCGGCAGCTGGGCGATGACGCCGCTCTCAGTGAGGATCTCCTTGAAGATCATGACCACCACGGTGTTGAGCATGATGTTGAGCTCAAAGGCGCTGGCGAAGTAGGGAGCGACTTCCCTGCAATGGAAACGGCCGATGAAGAAGTAGAGGACGATGGAGATGATGACCGCCAGCCATACGGGGAAGCTGCCTAAAAAATCGGCCAGCCCGGCGGGGAACCAGGAGATGGAGGAAAAGGGGATGTAGGGCACGGCGATGACCAGCACGATGGCCAGGGCGATGGGCCACAGGCTGGCCACCAGGTTGCGCCACTCCCGGGCCTTGCTCTGGGCCGGCGGCAGGCCGGTGTCCTTGGGGACCCGGCGGAGGTAGAAGAGATAGCCCAGCACGATGAGCAGGATCACCGGCAGGACCATGGACAGCAGGAAACCGCTCAGGGCCATGCCGGACAGGCTCACGGCCAGGATGATGGAGGAGTAGGTGGGCAGGCAGCTCTCCGGGATGTGGCGGAAATAGCTGGTGACGAATGCCTGTTCATTTTTGTCCAGATAGTCCCCGCAGGAGCTCTTCACCATGTCGCCGGCGATGAAGGCGGCGGCAGGGGAGGGGAGCAGGCCGATGAAGATGGGGGCCACCGAGGCGTTGACCCGGCGGCTGTTGAAGATGCCGGACAGGGAGCGCTGGGCCAGGATCAGGTCGCCCTTCTGCTCCATCATCCGCTGGAGGAAGGTGATGAGATAGGTGATGACGATGACAGAGATGGTGTCTGCGTTCCACACGCCCCGCCAGGCCACTTCGAAGGAGTGGACGAAGCCCATCTGGTACAGGATGGCCCCCAGCACTGCACCCACCGCCACGGCGATGTTCAAACGGACCTTGAAGTTGATCAGGACGATGATCACCAGAAAGATGACCGCTAGCTTGACAAGTTCCATGGATCGGCTCCTCTCTATGTGGTGTTATCAATGTCCCAGCATGATATTCAAG